>DATHFB010000272.1:0-14046 GCA_035318305.1 Steroidobacteraceae bacterium
TGCTGGACCGCGCGCCCAACCGCAGGGTCGAAGCCAATATCGCCCATGTGCGAGACATAGGCATCGCGCTTCTCGGGCGAGTAGAAACACATGCGCATGTGATTCACCAAGCCGGCCTGCGCGGCGGCCTCAGGGTCGGCCGCGAGTCTTTTCGCTTCGGCGTCGCCTAGCTCCTCGCGGTCCGGAAAAACCTGGGGCAGCAGATGAACCATGGTTTTCCAGGAGGGCGCGGCCGAGTCGGAGAGGATGAGCCGGGAGACATGCTCGGGATGAGCCGCAGCGTAGGCCATGGCGATCATGCCGCCGTAGGAGTCGCCTAAAACGGCGATGCGATCGAGAGAGAGCGAACTGCGGATGGCGTCAAGATCGGCGACCTGCGCCTCCATGCTCTGCGGTGCATTGGGCTGCACCTGCTTTGAGGCGCCGGTGCCGCGCTGATCGTAAAGAACGACAAGCCGATGCGCCGCGGCGCGCTGCCACAGATCGTTCTGCATCATGTACGCGTGCGAGAGTCCCGGGCCTCCATTGACCGCAATCAGGGGCATTTCAGCGCCCTGCGATCCGAAAGTCTCGTAGCCCAAATCAACGTCGGCGGTGTGCACTGAACCCGTGCTGTGCGGCACCTGCGCGCTCAGCAACGCGGGCATCAGAATCGTCAACGCGAGCAAAAACTTCGGCATACGCACCTCGAATGAAAACGATCTTCATTGTCCCTGATAAAGGCGTTGCACTTACGAACTTTCTCCGCGGGGCGGCATCCAATCGTCATGGCCCAACCGCTCCTTAGCCGCCATTCCCGCTCGCCGTGACGGTCCAAGATTGGATTCGAAAGGGCCGCGAGCTCGGTGCCAGCGATCTACACATTGAAGCGGACGCCGCGCCCGTGGCCCGCATCAGGGGGCAGCTGTCCTCGATCGGGCCGCCCATTGCGGCGGCGCTCGTCGTCCAAGCCGGGCGCGAGTTGCTGGGCAGCGAAGGTTGGTCGCAATTCTTGAGCCGAGGCTCCGCAGATCTTTCCCGAACCATGGCGGGAGTTCGCTGCCGCATCAATATTTTTCAAACGCTGCGCGGCGTGGCAATGGCGGTGCGGCTGCTGAGTTCGTTTCAAAACAATCTTCGGACCTGCAATCTGCACCCGGACTTGAAGAAGCTAACCGATGCAACCACCGGCTTGATCGTGGTGTCAGGACCCACCGGCAGCGGAAAGTCCACGACGCTCGCCGCGCTGGTCGAGGAGATCAATTCATCCGGCGCGCGCCATATCATCGCGGTCGAAAGCCCCATCGAATACGTCTTCACCAATCGACGGTCATTCATTCGCCAGCGCGAGGTTCCGACGCACTCCCCAAGCTACGAGCAGGCTCTGGTCGACGCCTTGCGCGAAAATCCCGATGTGCTGGTCATCGGTGAGATGCGCACACCCGAAGTCATGCGGCTGACATTGAACGCCGCGGAAACCGGCCACCTGGTCATTGCGACCATGCATTCGGCGACTTGCGCGGAAGCCCTCACGCGCATTTGCATGTCTTTTCCCGCGGACATACAGGGCAGCATTCGCGCGCAGCTCGCCGACTGCTTCGTCGGGTTCATTTGCCAGCGGCTCGATTTCCTGAGCGATTTCCGCTTGCGGGTTCCGGTGTGCGAAATTCTGCTGCCCAGCGCCGCCTCCCGCGGAACCATTCGCGGCGGCCAATTCAGCCAGATCGCCAATGTCTTGCAAACCGGCGGTGAGGCCGGCATGTGGAATTTCGATCGCTACCAACGTTGGGTCGCGCAAAAGACGGATTGGGTACCGCCGGCATCGGCGGCGCCGCTGCCGGAAGAGCGCGTCGCACCCGCGAGGCCAAAAATTCAACGGCGCGACACGCCTGCCCCGGCTAAAGACGACTTGCTGGAAATATCCATCGAAGAAAACGCGGATCTTGATGAATTGGCCAAGCGCATCGAGAAGGGCACGCGGTAGGCACGGCGGCCCGATCGCGCCGCCTCAAGTTTTTACTGCGACGATGCGCGCTATGACCGCGGCGCCGTGATTCTCCTCGGGCAGGTGCAGATCCTCGATTTCCGCGGCGCTGCGCGCAAACGCGGCGTCGATGTCCGCATCCTCCTCAGAATCGCCCTGCCAGCCTCCTTGGTTAAATTTACTTTTATTAGTCATATTAACGTCAATGTTGTTAACACCACTAATATCCTTATAATCACACCATGGATCGCCGAAACAACCCTTATGCGCCAGGAGCCGGGCTGCAACCGCCAGAACTTGCTGGACGAGACAGGCTCCTCGAAGACGCAGTGATTGATATGGACCGCGTGCTCAATAGGCGCCCCACAAAGGGAATGATGTTGCTGGGCCTTCGCGGCGTCGGCAAAACAGTTTTATTGAACCGGCTTCACTCCATGGCCGAACAAAAAGGGTTCCGAACAGCCAAAGTCGAGGCTCCAGAAGGCGGGATGCTGCCCCAGCTCCTTGCCCCCGAACTTCGCCAGGTTCTATACAGCCTCGACCTGCAAGCCTCTGCGGGACATAAGGTTCGCCAAGCGGCCTCAGTCCTCCGAAATTTCGTAGCCGCATTCAAGGTCAAGATAGGTGATATCGAGGTCGGTATCGACCAAGCCCGTGGAGAAGCCGATACCGGAAATCTCGAACAGGACTTGCCCGATTTATTGGTGGCTGTATGTGAGGCCGCGAACGAGCGAAGCGTGGCGTTGGGAATTTTTCTAGATGAGGTGCAATACCTCTCGCCCGAGGAACTGGCCTCGCTCATTGTTGCCTGCCACGAGGTCGCGCAGCGCAATCTTCCGCTGTTTTTTGTGGGGGCTGGACTGCCGCAGATTGCTGCCCTGTCCGGCAATGCAAAATCCTATGCCGAGCGCCTTTTCAACTATCCCCAGGTGGGTCAGCTCGACGCCGACGCCGCCCGCGCGGCACTCGTCCATCCAGCGAAGAATGAAGGCGTTGATTTCCAAGCCGATGCAGTCGAAGAAATTCTGCGCGTGACGGAGCGATATCCTTATTTCATTCAAGAATGGGGCTTCCACGTCTGGAACTCGGCACCCGGGAGCCCGATTCAGCTCGCCCATGTTCAGCAGGCTACTCCCGGCATCATCGCCCACTTGGACGCCAACTTCTTCCGTGTTCGCTTCGATCGCTTGACCCCGCTCCAACAGAAATATCTTCGCGCGATGGCGGAACTCGGCGCAGGTCCGCACCAAACCGGCGACATTGCGGCCATGCTCGGCGTCGCGGCCGGAGCCGTTGCGACTGTGCGCCAGCAGTTGATCAACAAAGGAATGGTTTGGAGTCAGCGCCACGGCGAGACAGCCTTCACCGTACCCCTGTTCAACGAATTCATGAAACGGCAAATGCCCAAGCTCGAAAAGCACGAACCCAAACGTCGGCCGCACCGATAAACGCGCGTCGAACACCATCTCCTGGCTCTCGCCGCGGATAGGCAAGTAAGAAAAATGCGCGGCCGTGACAGAGCCGCAAGTGCGCTAACTAACGGTCATCGCGTTGGGCCTCACCAAAGAACTCATCGAGAAAGGCACCCGTTAAGCACGGGCGGTGCCCGATCGCGCCGCCTCAAGTTTTTACTGCGACGATGCGCACCATGCCGCTTGCCGAGGTGTCGCGGCGAACCTTGAGCCCAAGTTCCATCAACGTAGATTCCACCCATTCGGGCGCGAGCCGCAGCTTGAGGTAGCTGCTGATTTTCTGGCGCCACTGATCGTGCTCTCTCTCGGTCAGCACATCATGGACCGTAACTTCATGCTCAGCGTATTCGAGGAAGCAGGTCAAAATTCTGTCGGCATCGGCGCGTACCAGAATGAATCGCTTATCGCCCTCCAGCGTCCTGGTGGCGTAGTCGCGGAATGTCGCTGCGAATACGCCGCCCCGCGCCAAGCCGTCCGCCACGGACTTAAGCAGCGATTCCACTGCAGCCAAGGTCGGCAAATGCGTGAGCGTGTCGCCCATGCACAGAACGACCCGCGGCGCCTCCTTCACCACCGCGCGATAATCCACCAGGTCCGCATTGACAGTTGTCACGGCCAAGGTTTCGCTGCGCGCGCGCAATTCATCGAGCAGGACCTGGCAGCTATCGATCGCCGTGACATGAAAGCCGCGCCTGGCAAGCGGCCGCGCATGCAATCCCAAACCCGCGCCGAGATCGACCGCGGCGCCATGATTCGCCTCGGGCAACTTAAGATCGTCGATTTCCGCGGCGCTGCGTGCAAACGCTGCATCGATGTCGCCCAGCATCCAAGAATAGATGGGACCCAGGTGAGTTGCGTAGTGAGCCGCCGACGTCTTCATGACCTCACGGGGATGTCATTCTTCCAATTGCAGCTCGCGCATCGCCGGGGTTGCGAAGGCAACGCCGCCGTCCACCGTCAACGTTGAACCGATCACGTAGTCGCCGGCGCGCGAGGCCAGAAATATGGCGGCGCCGGCCATGTCTTCGGCCGTCCCGACACGTCGCGACGGGATGCGCTTGGCCACTTCCGCCTCATGATCGCGCGCGTCACGATTCATGTCGGATTTGAAAGCGCCCGGCGCAATCGCGCTGACATAAATGTTGTCCTTGACCAGGCGCGCCGCCATCAGGCGCGTGAGCTGAATCAGGCCGGCTTTGCTGGTGACATAGGAATACGTTTCGCGATGCGTGAGATAAATGCCGTCGATCGATGCGATGTTGATTACTTTGGCGGGGCGGGCCGCCGTCGCCGCCTTGCGTAAGGCAGGCGCCAGCGCCTGAGTCAGGAAAAACGGGGTCTTGGCATTGAGATTGAGCACCTTGTCCCAGCCCTCCTCGGGAAATTCGTCGAACGCGGCTCCCCAGGCGGCGCCGGCGTTGTTGACCAGAATGTCCACCTTGGGTTCCAGCGCCATCACGGCGGCCGCGAGCCCTTTGGCGCCGGCCACCGTTGCCACATTCATGGGAATGGAGATGCAGGTGCCGCCGCCCTCGGATAACTCTTTTGCGGTCTGGTTGCAGGCATCGGCTTTGCGCGCCGATATGTAAACCTTCGC
The DNA here is from genome assembly GCA_035318305.1 of Steroidobacteraceae bacterium. Lineage (GTDB taxonomy): Bacteria > Pseudomonadota > Gammaproteobacteria > Steroidobacterales > Steroidobacteraceae > Bog-1198. The sequence goes on from DATHFB010000272.1 coordinate 5,033, forward strand.
GCCTTGCGCAATGAATCCTTCAGCAATCATTTTGCCGATGCCGCGGGATCCGCCGGTTATCAGCGCGACACGTCCCTTGAGTGAAAAGAGGTCCTTGGTGATCATGAAATTTGCTACCTGAAAAGCCTTGTGATTATTTGAAAAGCAATTCTAGCGCAAGCAATGGCGGCGCCGCCCGAATGACAAGTTACGGCGAGCTCGGTCTCGGCCATCTTTCGTGGCACAAGGCCAGGAAACGGGCGCCTGCCTGAGACATGGGTTGGTGTTTCAAATTGTAGGCTCCGACCTGACGATCGATGCTCGAGTAGGGCAGACCTTCGACCGGAACCAATTGCGATGGCACTGCCGTGAGCAGATCCGATACGTAGGTGACGCCCTTGCCGTCCGCGACCAAGGCCAGACGCAGCTCCATATGACTGACTTCCCACACCGAGCCGAACGCGTCGCGCAGCCGCTCGCCGGTGGCGCGGCGCGTGGAATCGTCGAGATACGAAGTGACCAGGGGCAGCTCGCGCATGGTGCTCAACGCATCCCGTGCCAGCGCACTGCGCGCCGGGTGATCGCGGGCAATCATCAACCGGCGCGTTTCGGAAAAACACGGATGCAAGGCGAAGTGTGCCGGCATGTTGTGATGAAACGGACCGAAGCCCAATTCCCAGCGGCCCTCACCGACACCGTGTACGATTTCGCGGCTCGGTGCGACCACGACCTTGAGCCGGGTGAGCGGGTTGCGTTCGCAAAATTCCTTGAGCAGCGCAACGCCGATGCGGGAGTTGGCGGCGGGGGAGAGAGCAAGGGACAGCGTCGACAGCGCGCCGGACTTGATCTGACTGATGTCGGCGAGCGTCTCGCGTTCTTCGTTCAGCGTGGTTTCCGCGAAGCGCAGCAAGCGAATGCCGGCTTCAGTGGGCTGCGGCGGATTGCCTCGGCGCAACAAACTGGTGCCCAGCCGGTGCTCCAGATTCGCGATGGTTTGGCTGACCGCTGACTGCGAAAGATCCAGCCGCTCCGCAGCACGGCTGAAGCCACCCGCTTCGATCACCGCGTGAAAGCATCGCAGTTCATGGCGCTCGACCTGCATGCACCAAGGATAACGCGGAACACCCGGACAGGCTCCGTGTTATCCGCCTCGCTGATAACTCCATCAGTTGCGCTTTCTGGCCTTGAGCGTCTTTAAGGCTTTAACTTGCTTCAAAGGAGGTGGCCGATGAACGCAGTGGTCGATATCAAGAAGGGTCTCGAGGGCGTGGTGGTGGACAGCACGTCGATTTCGCTGGTCGATGGCGATGCCGGGCGCCTGTACTACCGCGGGCACGCGATCGAAAAACTCGTTAAGAGCCCCTTCGCCGCTGTTGCGCACCTGGTGGTGTTCGGCGAGCTGCCGGACGCTGCGCAGCTTCAGGAATTCGAAGACTTTTTGTGGGACGCCGGGCGATTGCCGGCCGGACTCGCCACGGCGCTGGAGCAACTGGCGCAATTGGGCGCTCATCCCATGGCGACGCTGCAGGCTGCCATGCCTTTGATGGCGTTGGCGCCGCCGTCGCGAAAAATAGGCCGAACGGAAGACGAGCAGGAGGCCTTGATCGTCGCCGCGCGCTTACCCACCGCGCATGCCATGTTGGTGGCGTTGCGCGCCGGCAAGGCGCCGACTGCCTATCCTCAGACGCGCCGCTACGGTGAACGCTTTCTGCAGCTGGTGCATAACCGCAGGCCGTCTGAAAAAGAAGTCGGCATTTTCGAGAGCGCGCAAATTCTGCAGATCGATCACAGCTTCAACGCCAGCACGTTCACCGCCCGCGTCGTGACATCCACTCTGGCGCCTCCCGCATCCGCGCTGGCAGCCGCCATGGGATCGCTCTATGGTCCGTTGCACGGCGCTGCCGATCAGGGAGCGCTCGAAATGGCGGAGGAAGTGGGCGGTCCGGACCGAGCCGCCGATTTCGTGGCCGAATGCCTCGCCAAGGGCAGGCTGGTGATGGGCATGGGTCATCGGGAATATCGGGTCGTTGATCCGCGCTCGAAAATCGTCAAGGTGTTGGCCGAAGAAATCGCTTCCAAGCCGCACGAGAAACATCTGATAGAAACTTTGAAGGCGGTCGATGAGGCCTTCGTCGCTCAGACCGCGCACAAAAAACGCTCGCTGCGCGCGAACCTGGAGTTCTACAAAGGCGTCGTGTATTTGGCGCTGGGATTGCCCAAGGAATTCTTTACGGCGACGTTCGCGATCGCGCGGATTTTCGGTTGGTCGGCTCACATCGTGGAACAACGCAAGGACAACAGGATCGTCAGACCCTCGGCCAATTACATAGGCCCGGCACCGTTGCCCGATTAATTTAAATTCCCTGTACTCAATCCGGTAACATCGAGTGCATGCTGTTTTCTCAGACGCTGGCTTCGATCCAGCCGCAGGATAAAGGCTGGCGCGCCACCATCGGCGAGGACTGGTCGCAGGGCCGCGCAACTTTCGGCGGCATGGTTACCGCACTGGGTAACGAAGCCATGCGCCGCTTGGTGCCCCCCGAGCGGCAGCTGCGCGAACTGGAAACGGTATTTGTCGGTCCCACGCTGGCAGGTCCGGTGTATGTGGAAGCCGACGTCTTACGGGTCGGCAGGGCCGTGACCATTGCGAGCGCGCGCGTGTGGAGCGAGGGAAAAATCGCTGCTACCGTGACGGGCATTTATGGCGCAGCCCGCTCGGCGACCATATCGGTTGCGCCAACCAGTCCAACAGGCGTGCCTGCCGTGGAGAATTTGCCGCTGCCGGAGGCGCACGCCAACGCGGGCCCCGCGTTTTTGCAGCACTTCGATTTCCGCTGGGCTGAAGGCGCGTGGCCTTTTAGCGGGTCGACTTTGCGCAAATCCAAAACTTACGTCCGCCATCGAGATTCCGGCGCGCTCACAGAATCCCATGTGGCAGCCCTCGTCGACTGCATCCCTTCGGTGATCCTGCAAATGCTGAGCACGCCCGTGCCCTCGAGCTCGCTGACCTGGACCGTGCAATTCATCAAGCACGATTTCAGCTTTGCCACTGATGCGTGGTGGCGCATCGACGCCGAGGTCGATGTCGCCGAAGATGGGTATTCCTGCGAGTCCTGCGTCGTGCTCGATCCCAGCGGCGCGCCCGCGGCATTCAGCCGCCAAGTGGTGGCGGTGTTCGGATGAGCGAGCAGACCCGCAGCACCATTTCCTGGTTCACGCCTACTCGCCTCCCAGTCTTATTTCGAGGTCGTTGACGACTCGTTTCACACCCGCAATTCTTCTGGCGATGCGAATGGCGGCCCGCAGATCCCAATCATCGAAAACGATGCCCGTTAAGGTGACGATGCCGTTTTTTATGGTGACGGTGACATGCTCATCATAGAAAAAAGGGTCGGAGCGCAGGGCGGCCTCCACGTTCATTCTTACCGCCTCGTCGACCGCAGGATCAGAGCGCTTTTTCGCCGTAACCACGATGGCATCAAGGGGCCTCGCCGGCTCCGCACGGCGTGCTTCGTCGGCGCTGACCGGGGCTGCCGCCCAAGCGATCCCTGCGAGCATCGCTCCCAGACACACGCCATGCCGAGAACGGCGCTTTGCAGATTCAGTGCTCACGTTTTAATTGCCGACGAAGATGCTCTTCGGCAGCTTGACGTGCACGCCGAGATTGGGCTTGTCCACGAGCTGCGTGATCGCGACATTGCCCGCGATGCTCACCAGCTGATAGGCCTGATGGCGCGTGAGCTTCTTCTCCGACACCAAGAAATCCACCATCTCTTGAATGGCTGACTTGGTGGCGAGGGCAAGATCAGGATCGGTGGCCATGCTGATGTAGTCGGTGGCGGTTTCGGCGCGCGGCCATTTCAGCTTCATGTCCTTGCGCACCGTGAGCTGCAAACGGCCGCGCAATGAAGTCTCGATGGCGGTTTGATCCACCTCGCCGTCGCCCTGCGCCGCGTGTCCGTCGCCGATTTCGAACAGTGCGCCGCGAGCGAACACGGGGATATAAAGCGTGCTGCCCACCACCAATTCGCGATTGTCCAAGTTGCCCGCGTGCCGGCCCGGCGGATTGCTGCTCAGGCGGCCCATATCCGGTGCGGGCGCTATGCCGATGCTGCCGTAAAAGGGTTTCAGCGGAATCACGACGCCCGGCAGGAATTCTGCCGTCATTTTTTTACGGTTCAGCGCGATGATCTTGGACGGTACGCCGCTTTCGCAATTCTCCGGCAGGTACCCGCTGCAGCCGTTGTAGCCGTAATCAAGCGGCAGATCGATCGACAGAATTTTCACTTCCAACACGTCGCCGGGTTCTGCGCCTTCGACGTAGACCGGCCCCGTCAGAATATGGCCACCCGGACCCTTGCGCTCGCCGGTCACCTCGGCCACGATGGATTTGAGCGATGCCTGAATCTTGTCGTCCGGTACGCCGGCCTTTGCGAGGCCCGCCGGGGTGTTGGTCAGCAAAGTATCGACATCGATGATGTCGCCCGAGTCGATGCGCAGCACCGGCGGCGCGTCCGACCAGTAGTAGCCGTACGCCACCGTCGCCGGCGTCGCTTCGAGGCGATGCGTTTTTGGTGGGTGGGCGAAGGCGCCGGCCGCGAGACTCAGCATGATCGCACTCGAGCAGACAATAGCGATTTTTTTCATGGGGCCATACGCTATCACATCATTCGCAGTTCGCGATGGCGCTCAAACCACCATGCCCAAGGAATGAACGTCCCGAAACATTACATTGGCCGCGCCGAAAGAACTATTATTCACGTAAGAAAACCAGTGCCGTCTGTCGGGGGAAACATGATCAAGCAACTGCACTGCGCCGCCGCGCTCATGATGATTGCGATGGCTTCGGTCTGCGGAGCCGGCACGAAGGCCAGCAGCGATTCGAAAGTCGCTGCGCGGCCGCTGGATCTGACCATTTACCATCTGGAGGGCCGCCGCTCGGAGCGCATTGTGTGGTTGTGCGAGGAACTCGGCATTCCCTACAAACTGGAATACAAACGCGGTGATCTGGCGGGCTCGATGAAGACCATCCGTGACGTCAGCCCGTTGATGCCCGTTGCACCAACGGTGCGCATCGGCGATCAGGTGATGGTCGAGTCCGGTGCGATCATCGAATTGATACTGGCTCGCGAGGGCCATGGCCGACTCGAGCCGGCCTTTAGCTCACGCGACTATCCGTACTATCTGCAATGGATGCACTTCGCCGAGGGCTCGTTCGCCGCGCGCGTCATAGCGGACTACCGGGTGGCGCTGATCCAAGGTAAACCTAAGACTCCGGCCGGCGGCTACAAGCTGGTGGATACCGAAGCGGTGCTCGCTTTCATGGAGGATTTCTTGAGCAAGCATCCGTACTTCGGCGGCCGTGCTTTTTCGGCGGCCGATATCATGATGCTGTTCCCGACCAACATCACCGAGGCGTTCAACGTGGCGGATCTGACCGCCTATCCGCACATCATCGCGTGGCGCTCCAACGTCGAAAACCGCCCCGCATACAAGAAGATGCTCGCCGTCGCGCGGCCCGATGGTGTGCCGGGCGTGCCGAAGCCGCTGCCCAAGACCTAGCTATAGCTAAGGAGCGTTAGCCGGGCAATCGCGACAGATCCGCGACGCCGCCGAGCAGGATCTGCACGTCGCGCAGCAGGGCGAGACGGTTATTGCGCTTGGAGGCGTTCTCGTCCATCACCATGACGCGATCGAAAAAATCGTTCACCGGCGCTCGCAGGCCCACCAATGCATGCAGGCTGTCAGCGTAGCGGCGTTGACTGCTCGCTTCGAGCACCGGGCTGCGCAAGCTCAGCAGCGCGTGGTGCAGTCCCCGTTCGGCGTCTTCAGTGAGACCTTCAGGATCGACGATCATATCGTCCCGCACCTGGGTCTTCTTTAAAATGTTGGCGATGCGCTTGTTGATGGCTGCGAGCACCCCGGCATCCGGCAAGAGCAGGAACTGTTTGAGAGCCGCCAGGCGCGTCAGTGCATCGAGCGGCGAGCGCGGACGATTGCTGAGCACTGCGTCGAGCATCTCGGGCGTCGTACCCGGCTGCTCGAGCAGCATTCCGCGCAAGCGCTCCGCGATGAAATCATAAACTTCGTCGGCCACGGCGGCGCGTTGCACCGGCTGCGCGGCCGCGGCCGCGGCCAACAATTCGACCAGATCCAAATCCAATCCGGCCTCGAGCAAAATTCGCAATACGCCCAAGGCCGCACGCCGCAGGCCGAACGGATCCTTGGCGCCGGTGGGCCGTTGCTCGATGGCGAAGATCCCAACCAGCGTATCGATCTTGTCGGCCAAGGCGACCGCCTGACCGGTTCTGGTCGCAGGCAACGCATCGCCGGCATATCGCGGCCGATAATGTTCTTCGAGCGCCAGCGCCACCTCGCGCGGCAGGCCTTCGGCTTCAGCGTAGTAGCGGCCCATGGTGCCTTGCAGTTCCGGAAACTCGCCCACCATGGCGGTCATCAGGTCTGCTTTAGAAAGTTCTGCGGCTTGCTTGACATCGGATCCCGCCGCGATGCGGCTGCCGATCAACTCCGCCAGCGTCGTGACGCGCGCGGTTTTATCCGCGTAGCTGCCGAGCTTCGCTTGAAAGGTCATTCCGCCGAGTTTCGCGGCATGCTCTCTCAGCGGAATTTTTCTATCCTGCTCCCAAAAGAACGCGGCGTCGCTCAAGCGCGGCCGCACTACCCGTTCATTGCCTTCGCGCACCTTGGATGGATCGCGGCTCTCGATATTGCTCACCGTGATGAACCAGCCGGATAAATTTCCGTCAGGACCTTGCACCGCAAAATAGCGCTGATGGTCCTGCACCGTCGCGATGACGACTTCGCGCGGCAGGCTCAAAAAACGCTGCTCGAACTGGCCTGCCAGCGGCACCGGCCATTCCACCAGAGCAGTCACCTCATCCAGGAGTGCCTCGTCGATCAGTGCGCCGAAGCCCTCTCCCGCCGCCGCCGCGGCCGCGGTCACCCCGGCACGAATCAATTCGCGCCGTTTGGCGAAATCCACGACGACTTTGGCCCGGCGCAACTTGCTCTCATAGCCTTTCGCGTTCTTGAGCGTCATGGGTTTGGCCGAGTGGAAGCGGTGTCCCGAGGTCACGCGCCCCGCAGCCAGTCCCAACACCTCCAGCGGCACGACCTCATCGCCATAGAGCAGCACCACCGAATGCACCGGCCTGACGAACTCTGCGCTGTGCGCGCCCCACCGCATGCGTTTCGCAATCGGAAGCGCAACGATTGCTTTGGTGAGAATGTCGCCCAGCAGCGCCGTGGTCGCCGCACCGCGCTCGGTGCCGCGAAATTGCAGCCAGGCGCCTTTATCGGTGGTGAGCCTGGTCAGTTCCCCCACCGCGACGCCGCAGCTCTTGGCAAACGCCGTCGCCGCCTGCGTTGGCGCGCCCTGCGCGTCGAAGGAGTTCGCCAGCGGCGGACCCCGCCTTTCCACTTGCCGATCGGGCTGATTCTCGCTCAAGTTTTCGATCCACACGGCCAGCCGCCGGGGCGTGGCGAAGCCATGCACCTTGCCGTGCGATACACCCGCGCCGTCGATGCCCTTGGCGATTCCCTCGGTCAGCGCCTGGGACAACGCCGGCAGTGTGCGCGGCGGAAGTTCCTCCGTGCGCAGTTCGAACAACAAGTCCCGCGCGCTCATGAGGCCACTTGAGCGTCGGCGTTTTTGAGCAGCGGAAAGTTCAGCGCTTCGCGGCTCTCGCGATATCCCTCGGCCACGCCGCGCGCCAACGTTCTTACGCGAAGAATGAAACGCTGGCGTTCGGTGACGGAAATAGCATGCCGAGCGTCCAATAAATTGAAGGCATGCGACGCTTTGACCATTTGTTCATAGGCAGGCAGGACCAATTTGTCCTTCAGCAGCTGCTGACAGGCCATCTCGTTGGCGGCGAATTGCGCCAGCAGCACCGCCACGTCGGCCTTTTCAAAGTTATAGATCGATTGCTCGACCTCGTTCTGGTGAAACACATCTCCATACGTGACCGTGCCGAACGGTCCGTCGGTCCAAACGATGTCGAATATGCTTTCCTTGCCCTGGATATACATGCCAAGGCGCTCGAGGCCGTACGTGATCTCGCCCATCACAGGACGACAATCCAGGCCGCCGACTTGCTGGAAGTAGGTGAACTGCGAAACTTCCATGCCGTTGAGCCAGACTTCCCAGCCTAAACCCCAGGCCCCCAAAGTGGGCGATTCCCAATTGTCTTCGACGAAACGGATGTCGTGTGTCAGCGGATCAAACCCTAGGTAACGCAGCGAGTCGAGATACAAGTCCTGAAAATTGTCGGGGGACGGCTTGATGCAGACCTGAAATTGATAGTAATGCTGCAGCCGAAAGGGGTTATTGCCATAGCGTCCGTCGGTGGGTCGCCTCGATGGCTGCACGTAGGCGGCACTCCAGGGTTCAGGACCCACGGCCCGTAGAAATGTCGCCGAATGGAATGTCCCCGCGCCCATTTCCATGTCATAGGGCTGCAAGACAATGCATCCCTGTTCGGACCAGTACTTCTGCAGCGCAAAAATCAGGTCCTGAAACGTGCGCGGCGACGAGGGGGCGTGAGGCATGGTGCTGTTCTGACGGGGCAAAGTCCGCGAGTATAGCGACGGGCCCTGGCAATCTGCCGCTAGTTTTCCGAACGAGGGCAAGCCGGCTGCGATCTCAGTTCGTGCACTCAATTGGCCCACAGATTGGCAAGACTCGGCAAATTTCCAAAAAATCCTGCCCGAAACGCTGCCGCGCACCAAATCAGGGCGCTGATTTCTGCCGATTGTTCCACTATGATGCATATGGCACGCGGAGCCACGCTAAGTGCTTGATCCGTATGTGCACGCTAATGGCACATTAACTGCAGTGTTCTTTCAGCCCCGGCTGGCCGGGCCACCCATATCATGCTTGCGAGGATGCAAATGACTCCCGCCGATGTTCTGACTTTGATCAAAGAAAAAGACGCGAAATTCGTCGATCTCCGCTTTACTGACACAATTGGCAAGGAGCAGCACGTTACCGTCCCGACTCGCCTGGTCGACGA
>DATHFB010000273.1:0-10997 GCA_035318305.1 Steroidobacteraceae bacterium
ATTGTCTGCGGTACGACGATTCGACAGCAGCATGGCGGCTCGAAGGACCGGACGCCAAATTGGTGGACTTCATGCCGCGTTGCCGTCTCCGGGCCAATAGCGGCGACGCAGTGCGCGACTGGGCGGTGGCAGGGCAGGGAGTCATGCTGAAATCGAGAGTAGATGTGGTCGCCGATCTCGATGCCGGACGTTTGGAGCATGTCCTACCCGAATGGCGAAGTGCCGCCGCCCCGATCTATGCGCTGGTGCCCTCGAGGCGACATCTGGCCACAAAAACGCGTGTATTTCTCGACGTCATTTCCGCGAATCTGGCTACCCTGTAGCGTGTCGCGCGACCGGGACGCGATACCACATCGCATAGAGTGCGGGCAGGAAAAAGAGGGTCAAGACCGTGGCGACGAGAAGGCCTCCCATCATCGCATAAGCCATTGGCCCCCAAAACACTTCTCCGGCAATCGGAATCAGCCCGAGAACCGCAGCGGCCGCCGTCAGCAGGATGGGTCGCAGTCTGTGTGCGGCGGCATCGACAATGGCATTCCAACGGTCCATGCCCGCATTTTCATTAGTCTGAATTTGCGCGATGAGCACGACCGAATTGCGAATGATCATGCCGGTGAGCGCAAATACGCCCAGCATCGCGACAAATCCGAAGGGCTTGTGCGAGAGCAGCAGCGCCAGTGTGACGCCGATCAGTCCCAAGGGTGCCGTCAGCATCACCATCGCGAGTTTCTGCACGCTCTGCAGCTGAACCATGAGAATGAACAGCATCAGAATGAACATGATGGGAATCACCGCAAGCACTGAGGATTGACCTTTGGCGCTTTGCTCAACGGCTCCCCCATCCTCCAGCCGATAGCCGGGCGGCATCGCGGAACGAATTTTCTCGATGGAATCATTCAGTTGTTGATTGACAGTCGCCGCTTGAATTCCCGGAATGATGTCCGCTTGCACGGTGATGGTCGGAAGCCGATCCCGGCGCCACACCACGGGTTCCTCAAGTCCGTAAGAGAAATTGGCAATTTGCGCCAGCGGCGCCGAGTTGCCGGTGGGCAATCGAATCACCAAGTCGCGAAGTGCGCCAAGATTCTTGCGGTCTTGGTCGATGGCGCGCCCACGCACGTCGACCAAATAAATATCATCGCGCAATTGGGTGACCGTGCGCCCCGACAAGACGTCGTTCAATGATTTAGCCACTTCCTCGGAAGTCATTCCGACCAGCCGCGCTTTTTCTTGGTCAATCGTGACCAGCACCGATCGACCCATGTCGTACCAATTGAAATTGATGGTGCGGGTATTCGAATTCGAACTCAGGGCGCTCGAAACCTTGTCTGCAAATGCCCGCACCGTGCCGATGTCCGGGCCGCCGACCCGATATTGAATGGGCCAATCGACCGGTGGTCCAAGCTGCAGCGGCTCGACTCGCGACAGGACCGCGGGAAATTGCTCGTCGAGTACCTTCTGTAGCCGATCGCGCACGCGATCGCGCACCTCGTAGCTCTTGGTGACCACCACGGCTTGAGCAAAATTGGCGTTCTCGAGCTGCACATCCAGCGGCAAGTAGAAGCGCACGGCACCGGCGCCGACATAAAAACTGTGGGAAACGATCTGCGGGTCCTGCAGCAGGACCTTTTCCAGCCGCTTAACCTCGCTCTGCGTGCCGGCAATTGATCCGTTGTGCGGCAGGGTAAGACTCACCAACAGCTCGGCTCGGTCGGCAGCCGGGAAGAACTGCTGTTCCACCAACGTAAAGGCAGCAATTGAGAGAACGAACATTGCCGCCGTGCCCCCGACCACCCATCGGCGCCGCCGCAACGCCCATATCAGGCGTCTGCGAAACAGCAGCGTCATCCGGCCCTCTTCATGGGGCGCCTCGTGGGCAGCCCGCTCCTTGAGAAGAAAATTGCCCAGGTAGGGTATGAAGATGATGGCGACCAGCCAGGAAACTATGAGCGCGATGGCGACGACCGCAAAGAGCGTGAAGCAGTATTCTCCTGCGCCGCTTTTGGCAAACCCAACGGGCAGAAATCCGGTCACTGTCACCAGCGTGCCGGTCAGCATAGGAAATGCCGTGGATGTATAGGCAAACGTGGCCGCCTTGAATCGATCGAGGCCCTCCTCGAGCTTGCGAATCATCATTTCTACCGCAATCATTGCATCGTCAACGAGAAGGCCTAGCGCGATGACCAGTGCACCCAATGAAATGCGCTGCAGGCTGATGCCCTCAATACCCATCGCCACGAATGTGATGGCGAGCACCAGCGGAATGCACACCGCGACGACGATGCCGGCACGCAGTCCCAGGCTCAAGAAGCTGACGAGCAGCACGATGAGAACGGCCTCGGTGAGCGCGCGAGTGAAGTGGCCAACGGATTCCTGTACCACCTGCGGCTGGTTCGCCACCAAGTGCGGATCGATTCCGATGGGCAAGCCTCTTGTCACGCGGTGCATGGTGGCCTCGATGCCCTTGCCGACCTCGAGAATATTGCCGCCCTTGATCATTCCCACCGCAAGTCCGATGGCAGGCTCGCCGTTGTAGCGGAACAGCGGGGTGGGCGGGTCTTCGTAGCTGCGGGTTACTTTGGCGATATCGCGCAGCGGCACCAAGCGGCCATTCACACTGATGCTCAACTGCTCGATGTTCTCGATGCTGTTGAACTGACCGCTCACGCGCACGGCCACCCGATCGAGGGAGGTTTCGAGTACGCCGGAAGCGTTCACCGCATTCTGCGCGCGTAAGGACTCCGCCAGCTGATCGGTGCTGATGCCGCGCCCGGCCAGCTCGCGCGTCGAGAAATCGAGGTAGACAACTTCGTTCTGCACGCCGATCAGGTCGACCTTGCCGACACTCGGAACGCGCAACAGCTCCGAGCGAGCCGACTCCACGGTGTCGCGCAGCTCTCGGTAAGTGAATCCATCGCTGGTAAACGCATAGACGACGGCATAGACATCGCCGAATTCGTCGTTGAAAAAGGGACCCTGGGTGCCCTGCGGCAAAGTCTGCCGAATGTCCGCGATTTTCTTGCGCACCTGATACCACTGATCGGGAACCGCGCCGGGAGGAGTCTGGTCCTTGAGGTTCACCATCAACGTGGCTTCGCCGGGCTTGGAATAGCTGGCGATGTAATCGATCCACTGCAGCGACTGCAACGCCTTCTCCAGCCGGTCCGTCACTTCGCGCGCCGTGTCTTCCGCTGTGGCGCCGGGCCAGACCGCCCGCACGACCATCACTTTGATGGTAAATGGCGGGTCCTCATCACGGCCGAGGTGCTTGTAGGAGAACAGTCCGGCCACGGACAGCAAGACCATCAGGAATCCGACAAATGACTTGTGTTCAAGTGCCCAGGCGGAGGCGTTGAACGAATTCATTTTCCGGGTTCCGGCAGCAAACTCACCTTTTGCCCTGGGAGCAGTTTGTGCACACCGGCCGTGACAATGCGCTCGCCGCTCTTCAATCCACTCGATACCTCGACACTCTCCGTGTCGTAACGCGCCACGACGATCGGGCGCAGTTCGATGGTTTGATCGCTCTTCACGATCCACGCCGCACTTTTGCGGTCCTTCTCGTACAGCGCTGTTGCGGGAATGCGAATGCCCTGTACTGTCTGGCCCGTTGGGAGAGTGACGATGGCGTTCAATCCTAAGCGCCAACCGGGCGGCTGAGCGGGCAGGGTGCACTTCACTCGGTAAGTCCGGGTGACGGGGTCGGCGCTGGGCGCTATTTCGCGCACCACCGCCGTCAGTGGTTTATCTCGAGCCGACAAGAGCGCTGCCGACACCGTCTTGGCATTGCGAACCGCGTCCACCTGGTTGTCGGCGGCGTCAAATACCACGTCGAGTTCCGAGGGCTGAGCCAAGGTCACGACGGCTTGCCCCTGGGCGAGAACCGCACCCACGTCCGCAGAGACGCGCGTGATCACGCCGTCATGATCCGCGCGCAAGGTGGTGTAGTTGAGCTGACGGCGCCGCAGATCCAGGTCGGATGAGGCTTGCTGCAGGCGCGACTGCGCTGTCTTCGAAGCGGTCTGCTGCGCAATATACTGTGTACGCGTGGTGAGTCCACGCTCAAGGAGGTGGCGATAGCTCGCTTCTTCGGTTGAGGCGCGGGCCGCTTCTGCGCTCGCCGCGTTCACGGCGCTTTGTGCCGAGTCGAGCGCAACCTTCTCATCGGTGGGATCCAGCTGAGCCAGGATGGTGCCTGCTTTGACGGCCGCGCCCACCTCTGCCGGGCGAGCAATCACCTTGCCGGCAACTTGGAAGCCAAGATCGGATTCGTGGCGCGCGCGGATTTCACCGGTATAGGTCAGCGCATCGCCATATTGTCCGCTGCCCACGACTTGGGTTCTGACTGGACGAATCTCCTCGCCGGTTTCGTGTTTGCCGTGGCACGCAGCCAGCAACACACAAAGCGCCGCGAATGCGCTCTTGCAGCTGATGTGTTGGGTGTTCATAGGAGTCCTTGCTTTTTTTGAACCCGTCAGTGCGCGGCAATCGGCAGACCGTGAGCGTCAAACCACGCATCGACCGTGTCGTACCACGGTGCGCGGGTCTGCGGATCCAGGAGTACGTCAAAGCTGTTCGATACACGCAGCGTGTCTGTAAAATCAGTCAGGAAGGTAAAGGTCGCCTGAGCCTGAGCCAGATCCGCGCTGAGCGAGGCGTCTTGTGCACTGATGAGGTCGGTGATCGACACCACGCCGCGAGCGTAGGCATCCGCAACCTTGATGTAGTTCTCGCGAGCGGCAGCCGCCGCCGCGCGCGACAGGGCAATTGCCGGATACGATGAAGGAATGCGTGCAAGGACCGAGCGCGCGCGTGCATCGACGGCGTCCAAAGTGGCGGCGCGTTGCGCGTCGAGCTGCTTCAACTGATGTTTGCTCTCCGACAATCTTGCCCGCAGCGCGCCCCCGGAGAAAATGGGAATCGTGGCCTGAACACCGACGAACCACGCTGTGTTGTTCGGCGTCAACGGTGAGCGCTCGGAGCCCACGCCACCGCGGCTGAATTGATCGGCGGCGATCCCGACGGCGGATAAGTCCGGAACAAAGAAGGCGCGCCGCGATGAGGTGACTTCGCGCTCCTGCCCCGCGAGAAGTTCATCGACGCGCTTGATCTCGGGCGAGTACTCGCGCGCTTGGGCGAGAATGAACTCGCGGAATATCGTCCATTTCGCGGGTGTGTCCAGATATCGCCGGGTGTGGGGGCTCGCGATCCATTTGAGAGGTTCTTCTATGCCCGCCTCGGCGACCGCAAGCGGATGCGACCCGTCGTCATGGATGAGCCGGCCCAGCTCCACGGCAGCTTGCCGCTCGGCGGCCTCCGCAGCGAGCAGGTCCTGGCGGGCGCTGGCCATTTGCGCCACCCACCGCAAATAATCCGATCGCGTCGACAGTCCGACCGCCTCGCGGGCGCGAGCAGTCTCCAGATTTTGACGCGTGTTTTCGACATTTTGCCGCCGTACGCCCGCGGTGGACTTGGTTCGCAGGACGCTGAAATATGCCGCGGCGGTTTGTTGCATCGTATCCAAGAGATCCTGACGAGCCTGCTCATTCGCCGCCGCGGCCAGGTGCCGCGACACGGACCAGCCGGCCCATGCACTGTCTTTGTAGAGCGGCAATTGCGCCGTGGCGCCGGCTTCGCTGGTGCGCTGGGCCAGCAGCAACGGATTGGCGTGACTGGCATCGATCTGCGTGTGGGACACATTGGCGCCGAGGCTCGGCAGCAATTGACTGCGCGCGATTTGCGACTGATCCTCGGCAACATCCTCTCCTAGCTGCGAAGCGAGCAGCGAGGGATTGTTTCGTAGAGCGGCATCCAAAGCCTGTAGGAGATTGATCGGTCGCTGCTCCTGACCGGTGGCGGCATTCAGCTGCACCGCATCGGTCAGATCATCCCACTGGGCTGAGAAACCGATGAGCTGGGCGGTATGCATATTGATGACGAGGCGTTCCTCACTCTGGATTCCGATCTCCATGCCGGCGGCGTCGTTACCCTGCAAGATTCGCTGAATGTCGAGCACAATGCGCCGCGCCAGGCGCTCCGTTCGGTCCACATCGGAAGAGTTTGTCATCAGAATTCCCTGCTCGACCTCGGTTCGACCAAGGTACGAGAAACTGGGGAGTTTCCGCTGCGCCAGCTGCTCAGCAAACGCGCGCACATCCTCGTTCGGCAGCCGCATCAGCGGTGCAACGTAGACCGCATCCGTGCCGGTAGGCAGATTGGTGAGGGCATCGGCAAGATTCACGGCGGGACGCAAC
The DNA here is from genome assembly GCA_035318305.1 of Steroidobacteraceae bacterium. Lineage (GTDB taxonomy): Bacteria > Pseudomonadota > Gammaproteobacteria > Steroidobacterales > Steroidobacteraceae > Bog-1198. The sequence continues at coordinate 6,255 of DATHFB010000273.1, forward strand.
ACGATACTCGCGCCGGTGCTCGCCTGAAGTTGGGTCGCTTTGAGCTGCAACTCGCGCACCACCTGAAGGGACAGCGGGTCCGCCAAGACGACTAAGTGCGAGAAGCCGATCATGCGATGGAACTCGGTGATCTGATCCTCGACCCGATTGAACGTGGTCACATACGTGAAATTGTGACGGCCGCTCGTGCCGGACTTCAGAGGAAACGTCTGAAGCACCGGGTCAACGACGTTGGCTGCTATCGTGGGCTTCGGCAAAAGAACCCGGTGCGCGACCAAGTGGCTTGCAGCGAAGCCCAAAGTGACGACAACGTCGATCTTGGGATCGGCTTCGAGCCGGTCAATTGCCTCGTTCAGCGCTGCGACGTTCCAATTACCATCCAGGCGTGTTTGGGGCGCGACGCTAAGCGTAAGACCATCGCCATAAACCGCAGCCGCTGCACGCTCGAGGGCATCCGCGCTGATGCTTTCCCGCGCCGCGGGACCATCGATGAGTACGCCAACGCGCACGTCGCGCGCTGAAACGGGAGGGGTAGCCATGAGAAAAATGGCGATAACCAGCGGCCAGGCGCAAGATCGCCATCGAATTTCTTGGAAGACCCGGGCCACTAGAGGAACAGAAGGCGCGCTGCACGGAGCCGCGGCCAGTGCCTTGGAAAATCGCTTTGCCGTACGGCATCATCGACCGACAACGGCCCGCCGCCCCGCACCGCGAACACGGCGATCATCACGGCCCAAAACACGCCGAATTCGTAACCGCCTTCCGGCAAGGCCCATACATAACCGATCTGAAAATGCCCGCCCCAAAGCATCGACAGCAGCAAATAGACTGAACCCAGCACCGCTATGGGGCGGGTAAAGAGTCCCAATACCAGGCCGATTGCACTAATGAGCTCAACCGATCCGGCGAGTAGAACCTGGAGCGCCGGCATATGCAGGCCGAGGCTCGCAAAATAGAGGGTGTAGATCTTGAATTGGTACGGTCCACCCAGGATGTGACTCCCAAAATGAGGGACGAACATTAGGCCGACATAAATTCTGATGAATGTCAGTGCCGCGACATTGCGCCAGGATTCCCGCGATGCCGACGGCGAGTTGACCGACGCGGCGCGCAGGATAAATTGGATAAATACTAAGGCGCCCAGAAACCAACCAAGGGCTTGGAAACCCGGCACACCGGGGCCGGTCGCGACCAGGAGGTCAAGATCATCAGGCTTCAAGCCGGCGATGCTTGCTGGAGGGTGCAAACGTAGGATGCTGAACAGGCGCGAGACCACGGCGGTGGTCAACGCCAACGCCGCAATGGCGATGAAGGAGCCGCGTTGCTGCCACAGAGCGGATATCAACAGAAGCAACATCCATACCGTCGTCGAGATGGCAAACCAAGCGGTGACCGGTTCGCTCAGGAGAACGCTTGCGCCCCGGCCGATCATGATGATTGCTGCCGCCAGTGTCAGTCGGCTCAGCCAACGCGAATATTTATCGTAATCCATTATCTGTCGTTCCTCGGGATTGGTTCGGCGTGCGTCAATCTCTAAGAAGAATCGCATCGTTGCGAGTGTAGACATTCAATCTATGTTGAATGTCAAGGTCGGCGTAGGACTAAACTCGAATTGCCGAAGCAGCTACGGTGATCATTCGGGGGCCCCTATACCCCGGGGAAAGGGCTATAGATGGCTCTCTGGTAGATGGCGCACTCGGGTTTGCTGTCCACGAGCGCAGTAGAGCGCTACGATCGCTTCATATCGCTGATAACGCCGGGATGACCATGGATGTGATTGCTGCTCTTCGCACATTTCTACGGGTAGCTGATACCGGCTCATTCTCAGCCGTTGCGGCGGAACTCGGTGTCACGCAACCGGCAATCTCGCGGCAGCTAAGCGGGCTGGAGGAGCAACTTGGCGCTCGACTGGTCCACCGGAGCACGCATGCAGTCACCCTAACGGAGGAAGGGCGTGACCTGATTCCCTCCGCTCAGCAACTCATCGATTCGGCAGAGGCCTTGCAACAGTCCGTGGGCCGAGGCCGAAGCAAGCCGGTCGGCCGGGTCCGCTTGAGTCTTCCAGTCCCACTCGGTCTCTACCTAAGCAGCCGCATCGGCCAATTGCTTGACAGATGCGAGCACCTGTCGATCGATCTTGTCCTGCGCGACGGTGTCTCTGACCTGGTCGAGGAGGGGATAGATCTCGAGGTTCGGCTTGGTCCGGTCGCAGACTCAGCGCTGATCTCACGACGCATCGGATCGACAACGGCGTTGCTGGTGGCTGCTCCCCAGTATCTTCGAGGGCGAACCCTGCCCGCTCATCCGCGAGACTTGCAGGAACACGAGTGCATTGTCTACCACCGCTGGGGACAGGACGATGTCTGGTGGTTCTCATCGGCAGAAGGGTATGTCTCGGTGTCCGTACGTGGCCGCTTGCGAGCGAATAATGCGACGGCGGTACACCGGGCCGCACTGAACGGACGCGGCATCGCGCTCGTGTCGCATATTTTGGCCTTGGAAGACATTCAGAAGGGGCGCTTGCAGGTGCTCATGCCTGAATTTCCGCCTCGAAGTTTCCCGCTTTCGGTGGTGTACCCGTCGCGGCGCAATCTGCCGCTGCGTACCCGCGCCGTGATCGAATTTCTGACCGAGGTCGTTGGCGCCGATCCTGCCATGAGCAACCTCGGCGCCATCCAGGATCCCGAGGTACCTGGCCAGCAAGTCCCGCCATGATACGAGTCGCAATAAGACCATCACCATGCAAAGCGTGGTGATGGGCCTTGGACTGGCCCTCATACCAGCAGTAATAAGCGATATAAGGCCGAGCCCAGTTCCGCGCCATCAGCTCATCGACTAGCTTATTCCCCGAACCGCAGCTCGTACGAAATAGCCGGGACTTCAGGCATTTCATCGCGATTTCGGCGAGTGGGACAATGTTAAAAAAATTGATGGAACACCGTGCCATGCAACAGAAATTTACTCGCCGCGACGTGCTAAGTAGCGCTTCGGGCCTGGTCGCCGCCACCGCACTAGGCGGACTGATCAACAATGGTGCAGCTGCCTCGGAAGTATTGCCGGGACACGCGCAAGACGGGTTAACTCACAACCCGGCATTCGCACCAATCGACGGCGTGCTTCGGCGTGCAGCCGAAAGCAAGACGGTTGCCGGTGTTGTTGCTTTGGGCGCGACCGAGAAGGGCGTCGTTTACGAGGGTGCATTCGGCCAAGCCGACTTGAATGCAGGCTCGAAGATTTCAGCGGATACCGTGTTCTGGCTGCTATCCATGACCAAGGCGATCACCGCCACCGCCTGCATGCAGCTCATCGAGCAGGGCAAGCTGCAACTTGAGCAACCGGCGAGCCAGATCCTCCCCGAACTCAAGTCACCGCAGGTGCTGGACGGCTTCGATTCCGGGGGACAGCCAAAGCTTCGTCCGGCCAAACGGCCGATCACCGTGCGACACCTGCTCACTCACACTTCAGGCTTTACGTACTCTGTCTGGAGTGAAGGCCTCACCCGATACGAGAAAGTTACCGGAATGCCCGATATTGCGTATTCCAGAAACGGGGCATTCACCGCGCCGTTGGAGTTCGATCCGGGTGATCGTTGGCAATATGGGATCGGCATGGATTGGGCCGGTAAGCTTGTGGAAGCTATCAGCGACCAGTCGCTTGAAGTCTATTTTCGGGAAAACATCTTCGCTCCGCTCGGCATGAACAACACGGGTTTTCTTATGAGCAGCGCCCAAAGGCGGCGCGTGGCGACGATGTATAACCGTCAGTCCGACGGGTCTCTCAAGCCTGCGCCGTTTGAGATGGCTCAGCGCCCCGAATTCTTCAGCGGAGGCGGCGGCCTGTTCGGCACGCCTCACGATTACATGAGGTTTCTGCAAATGCTTTTGCGCGGCGGTACGCTCGGCGGCGCCCGGATCCTGAAGCCGGAAACCGTCGCGTCGATGTACGAGAATCACATCGGCGATTTGCAGGTCGTTGAAATGAAAACGGCACAGCCGGCGTATTCAAACAGCTTCGATGAATTTCCAGGAATGGTTCATAAATGGGGCCTGTCGTTCGACATCAACACGCAGCCCGGGCCATTTGGCCGAAGCGCCGGCAGTGCCAGTTGGGCGGGGCTTCTCAACTGCTACTTCTGGCTCGACCCTGTCAAGCGGGTTACCGGAACGATCTTTACGCAGACCTTGCCCTTCTATGATGCAGGCATTGTCAAGCTCTACGGTGAGTTTGAGCGCGGCCTTTATCGCGGCCTCGATCGAGCGTGAGCGGCCTGTTGAGGTCTGAAATCATGCCCAACATCAATCGGAGAACGGTTTTGAAACACGCAAGCCTCTTAGCCGCAGCGGCGGCTCTCGGGACAACAGGCGTAACCCCCGCCTTGGCGGGAGTCGCTTCGAGCAGATCACTTCGCGAATCCTTGATCGGCGCGTGGCGGCTCGTCTCCAGCGTCGAGACCGACATCAAGACCGGCGTGGTTGATCTTCCCTTGGGCGACAAGCCCGAGGGGCTCATCCTCTACACGCCGGACGGCTATATGTCAGCCCAGCTCAGCGCGGCCAACCGCCCGAACTTCGCGAGTGGCGACATGTACAGGGGCAAACCCGAAGAGTACGTGGCCGCCGGTCTCAGCTATCTCGCGTACTCCGGTCCGTACTATGTCGATGAAGCCAACCGGACCGTCGAGCATGAGATGTTCGTCAGCCTGTTCCCGAATTGGAAGGGCCAACGGCAGGCACGCATCGTCAA
>DATHFB010000274.1:0-21071 GCA_035318305.1 Steroidobacteraceae bacterium
AAAAATACGATGTCAGACCATAGTGAGATGGATCGTGCCACTTTCACGGCAATGACGGAAAGCTCCCAAGACGATTGGAAGAAGATCGCGGCGGCGGCGACCGCATTCAATGGTGGGCTCGCCGACCGGGTTCTTGCTCATCTGCAAATGCTGAAAGGTGATTGCGGCGGCTTTTTGGTGGATCGATTGGAGCACTCGCTGCAAGCCGCGACGCTTGCCTATCGCGATCGGATGGACGAGGAATACGTCGTGTGCGCCCTGCTGCATGACATGGGCGACATTCTCGCATCAACCAATCATGCCGAGCTCGCCGCCACTGTATTGAAGCCCTTCGTCTCCGACGAGAACTGGTGGCTGCTGCAGCATCACGGCATCTTCCAGGGTTATTATTTTTTTCATTATTTGGGACTGGATCGAAACATGCGCGAACAATTTCGCGGCCATCCCAATTTCGAACGCACTGCGTTGTTCTGCGAGCGGCATGATCAGAATGCGTTCGATCCGAATTACGACACCATGCCACTGCAGGCGTTCGTGCCCATGGTCAGGCGGGTGATGGCGCGGCCGAAGCGCTCGATCTACCTGCGCGATGACCAAAAGCAAGCCGAGATGCTCGGGGTGTAGAGTCGGGAGCGAGGCTCCTAGGATTTTACCGCGGCCATTTCCGCGGCGTTCTTCTCCACGGCGATGACCGCCGGCGTACGCCAGCCGCTGCGCACTCCCCAGAAATAGAAGGCGAGCGACGTCAACGCGACACACAGCTGGTCCCAGCCGTAGTGAATATAATCGTGTCCTTCAAATTCCTTGCTGCCGGCCCACGATAGAATCGTGACAGTGATGAGATAGGCCAACAGCCACCACGAAGCGTGCAGCTGGCGCCCGAAGTCGCTCCAATTGCCCTTGGCTTGATAGTACAAATACACCGGCAGCGGCAGAATCAGCAGCAGCATGATTTCGCCCGTATGAGGCCAGCGCGCCCAGAACAACATCAGGGTGGCCAGCACAAAGGCGATCGGCGCCAGCAGCGGCAGGCCCGGAACACGCAAGGGGCGATGCAGGTTCGGCGCGGTACGGCGCAGCACGATGACGCTGATCGGCACCACCAGATACGTGATGATGGTTGCCACGGATATCACCGCCGCCAGCTTGCCCCAGCCGCGAAAAAAGAACAGGAAGATGAAAGACACGGCCAGGTTGAACCACATCGCGGGGCGCGGAATACCGTAGCGCGGATGCACGCGGCCGAATACCTCAGGGACCGTGCCGCTGACCTCCATGGCGTAAATCATGCGCGCAGTGGTCGCCGTATAGGTACTGCCGGTGCCGCTGGGACTGACGAAGGCATCGGCGTACAGCAGGATCGCAAGCCAGTTCAGATTGAGCGCCAGCGCCAATTGCGCGAACGGCGAACTGTATTCCAGCGCTGCCCATCCCTCTCCCAAGTGTTCCGGCGCGACGGAGCCTAGGAAGGCGAACTGCAGCATCAAGTACACCACGGTGCTCAATGCGATTGAGCCGAAAATCGCGAAAGGCACGCTGCGCCCGGGATGGCGCGCCTCGCCTGCGAGGTTCACCGGACTTTGGAAGCCGTTGTAGCTGAATACGATGCCGCTGGTGGCCACCGCGGTAAGGATGGCGGCCACGTTGCCTACGTGCTGGCCGCCGTGAATGCCCACATGAAAGTTTTCCCAATGAAATCCACTGAATACCAAAGCGATGGCTGTGGCCGCGGGAACGATGAGTTTGAAGAACGTGATGGCGCTGTTGGTGTTCGCGAATATCTTCACGCTCCAAAAATTCACCAGGAAATAGATCACCACCAGCACGGCAGAGATCCACAACCCCGCCACGCTCAGTTCTCCCTGTCCATTGGCGGCGTGCACGTACAATGCGTGCGTCCAGTCCCATGGCCACGAACTCATGTACTGCACGGAAGCCTCAGCCTCCACCGGAATCACCGAGACGATGGCGATCCACGCCGCCCATCCCGCCACGAAGCCCACCAGCGTGCCATGCGAATAGTGCCCGTAGCGCACGGCGCCGCCGGACTCCGGGAACATGGCGCCGAGTTCAGCATAGGTGAACGCGACGAATAAAATAACCACTGCGCCGATGATCCAGGCGTAAATCGCACCGGGTCCGGCCAACTGGGCGGCACGCCACGCGCCGAACAGCCAACCTGAGCCGATGATGGAACCTAAACCGGTGAACATCAACGCGATGGCGCCGACATCGCGACGGATCGCATTTTCATTGGACATTTATGATCTCCTTGACGAACTGTAGCGGATCAGGATGCAAATGGCATACTTCGTCACGCGCAATCGCTGAGCACCCTTGAAAAATTGGCTGAATCGCAGGCTTTTGGAACCGCTGCTGGCATTGTTGCGGCAGGGCATATCGCCGCGGCGGCTGGCGCTGTGCGTCGCGATTGCAATCGTCGTCGGCAATATCCCCATCCTGGGCGTCTCGACCATCCTGTGCACGTTCATCGCGCTGATCTTCCGATTGAATCTTCCGGCGATCCAATTCGTACAGGCCGCGATGGCGCCCACACAAGTATTGCTGATCATCCCCTTCGTGCGTCTGGGCGAGTGGATATTGCGCGTCCCGCCGCAGGTGGTATCGATCAAGGCCGCGCTGGCGCTGATGTCCCAAGGGGTTTGGCAGGCCATCGTGGTTCTGCGCGACGCGATCTTTCATGCGGGCCTGGCTTGGGCACTGATCGCGCCCTTTGCCGTCTATCTGATCCATCGGCTGCTGACGCCGGTTTTCGAGCGCATGGCCGCGCAAATCCGGCGCCCTCCCGCCGAAGCCTGATATATTTTAGCGACCTCGCGACATCGCGCTCTGGACGGAACACCCATGATCACTAGGGAAAGAACCATGCTGAGCCGTGCATGCTTGCTCGCGGCGGCATCGATCGCGTGCATGACGGCTACGCCGGTCAAGGCCGCTCCGAAGTCAGCGTTCGTTTTGTCGAGTTCCGATCCGCAGCTCGCGATCAGCGTTCCCTTGATCTACACCGCCAAAGCGTTTGGTTGTTCGGGCGGAAATTTGTCTCCGGAACTACATTGGTCGGGGGCGCCCGCGGGAACTCAGAGCTTCGTCGTTACTTTGTTCGACCGCGACGAGCGCAGCACCCCTTCGGGATGGTGGCACTGGGTGGTATACAACCTGCCTAAAAATATCAGCAGCCTGCCGCAGGGAGCCGGCGCGGAGCACAGCAGTGCGCTGCCTGCGGAGGCGCTGCAAGGCCGCACCGATCTTGGCGAGGATGCGTATCACGGTCCCTGCCCCGCCAAGGGCGATCCTCCGCATCGCTACGTGTTTACGGTCTACGCGCTGAAAGTCGCGAAGCTGCCCGTGCCCGCGGATTCCAGCGGAGCGATGGTCACCTCGATTGTGCAAGAGCACTTGCTGGGCAAGGCCGTGTTCGTCGCACACTACGGGCGGCCGTAAAACTCAAACCGTCACTTCTCAAACCGTTGCTTCGTCCTCGCAGCCGTGCTCGCAGCGGTCTCTTTCGATTTGCAGCGTGGCATGCTGGATTCGGAAGCGACGTTTTAGATCCGGCGTCAGCGCGGTCAAGAGCGCGTCTTCCGCGCCTCGGTCCGGTACGACCAGGTGCGCCGTGAGGGCCACGCTCGTGGTGCTCAACGCCCAGATGTGCAGATCGTGCACATCGGTCACGCCCCGTTGATCGGCCAGGTAGGACATCACAGCCGACGAATTGACGCTGGAGGGCACGCCATCCAACGACAGCGTCAGCGAATCGCGAAGCAGCCGCCAGGTGCTTGCTAAAATCACCGCCACGATCGCGAGACTCACGATCGGATCCAGCAGACTCCAACCCGTAAACAAAATGAACAGCCCCGACAGCAAAACTCCGCCCGATACGGCGGCATCGCTGAGCATGTGGAGGTAGGCACTGCGTCGATTGAGATCGCCGTGACTACCCGCGTGCAGCATCCAAGCGCTGATGCCGTTGATCACAATGCCGATCGCCGCGACGGCCATGACGGTCCTTCCCGCTACGGGCGGCGGTGCCGCAAGGCGGCTCGCCGCTTCCCAGGCAATGGCGCCGCAGGCCAACAGCAACAGCACGGCATTCACCAGCGCCGCCAGCACGGACGAACGCCCGAGGCCGTAGGTAAATTTGGCGCCCGGCGGCCGGCGGCCCAACAACAAAGCGCCCCAGGCACAGACCAAACCCAGCACATCGCTCAAGTTATGACCCGCGTCCGCAATCAACGCCACCGAGTTCGATAAAAATCCATATCCGCCCTCGACGACCACGAAGACCAAATTGAGGGCCACGGCGATGCCCATTCGAAGGTTGACGCCTTCAATCGGCATGGCGTGGCCATGGCCAGACCCGTGTCCGTGATGGCTGTGCTCATGCGCGTGGTCATGATCGCGGACGTCGCCATGCGGGTGGTCGTGCTGATGTTCCATCGGGTTCGTATTCCTCAATGCTCGAATGTCTGCATGCGCCACAGCCCAGGAAAAAATACGCGTGCCCACAAGACCGTAACTACCATTGTGGCGACGCCGCCAATCACAATGGCAGGCACCAGCCCGAACCAGGCCGCCGTGGTACCGGACTCGAACTCTCCCAGCTCGTTCGATGCACCAATAAACACGGCGCTGACGGCGCTGACCCGCCCTCGTATCTCATCGGGCGTTTGCAGTTGCACGAGCAGCGAGCGCACAAACACGCTAATCATGTCTCCTATCCCCAATACCACGAGCGCGATCATTGCCACCCAAAGCAGGTGGGTCAAACCCAGCACCACGGTTGCCATGCCGAATGCTGCGACGCCCGCAAACATGGTCACACCGACGTGCCGGGACACCGGCCTGAACGCCAGCCAAATCGCCATGGCACCCGCACCAATGCCCGGTGCTGCACGCAAATAGCCGAATACCTCGGGGCCGGCATGCAACACGTCCCGGGTATACGCGGGTAGCAGCGCTGTGGCACCGCCGAACAATACCGCAAAAAGGTCCAGGGAAATGGCTCCCAGTACCGTTTTGCGATGCCAGACGAAGTGCAACCCCTGCAGCAAGGTGGCCCAGGATAGCGATGAGCGGCTGGAGGCCAGCCGTCGCTTGGCGATGAGGGCCATCAGCGCGATGGCCGCCACGAGCAGCACCGCTGCAGCGCCGTAGACCACGCCGGCCCCGCTGTTCCGCCCGACCCGAGCCTCCGCCAACGCATACACAATGCCGCCCACGCTGGGGCCTAAGATGGCGGCCACCTGATTGGCAGAGGAGTTGATCGCCAGTGCGCTGCGCAGCATTGCGGTGGGCACAATGGTGGGTACGAATGATTGCGACGCAGGCATTTGGAAGGCGCGGGTCACGCCGAGAATCGCGAGTACGCCGAAAATCGGCAGTGTGGTCCCGATCTTCAGCAGCGCGAAGTTGAGCAGCAATAAAGCGCATGCCACATAAGAGCAGTGGCCGATCATGATAATTATGCGCCGATCGAATTGGTCCGCGACGTGTCCGGAAAACAATACCAAACACAGAAACGGCAGAAACTGCGACAGACCGATGAGGCCGAGATCCAACACATGTCCGGTGATGTGATACACCTGCCAGCCGACCGCCATGATGACCATTTGCGTGGCAATGGAGGCGAAAAATCTCGAGCACAGGTACAGCGCGAAGTCGCGAATCTTCAGAACCGCGAATCCGCCGGGGGCGTCATTGGAACTCAAAGGTGAGAAGGCCTGTGGCGCTATTGGCGGGTCACAACCGCAGATCGCTCAATGAGGGATGATCATCCGGACGGCGGCCCAGCGGCCAATGATAGAGACGCTCGGTTTCCGCGATCGGCAAGTCGTTGATGCTCGCGAGGCGCAATCTCATCAACCCATGCTCGTCGAATTCCCAGTTTTCATTTCCGTAGCTGCGAAACCAATGGCCGCTATCATCGCGCCACTCGTAGGCGAAACGCACCGCGATTCGGTTCTCGCGAAATGCCCATAGCTCCTTGATCAGCCGATAATCGAGTTCACGCGCCCATTTGCGCGCCAGGAACGCCTGAATGGCATCGCGGCCTTGGAGAAATTCCGAACGGTTGCGCCAACGGCTATCGGTGGTATAAGCGAGCGCCACGCGCGCGGGGTCGCGCGAATTCCACGCATCCTCCGCCATGCGCACTTTCTGCGGCGCCGTTTCCAACGTAAAAGGAGGCAGAGGCGGTCTGTTCATATGGCTCTTCAGCTCTCCAATGTGCGCAAAGTACTCATCATGCGCTGCGGATTCGCTTCGATATCCTGCGTAAACAACACATTCAACAATAGACTGCGGCAATGCTGCAGTCCTTTCAAGTGCTCAGCAAACTTTCCCGGACCGAGGAAAAGGATTGGAGCGCCAAACACGTACGCCGACCTGAAATACTTCTCCACCGTTTCCACAAACTCCGCCACGCCGCTGCCTTGCTCGCGAAGCTGGTACGGAGAGAATTCAACATAGAGATTTCGGGTCCTGGCCAGCGTAGACTGCGCGCCGCGCATCGCTGCGACCTCGCTGCCCTCCGTGTCCATCACGATGAGATCGATCGAATCCCAATCCGGCGCAATGGTGCGATCGAGCGTCTCCACATTGACGGTGATTTCGCCGGCGGACGGCGCGACACGGCTGTTTCCCGTGTTGATATCATTCTCGGTGAATTGAATTCTGCCGCACCTCTCTCCCAGCGCTGTGTTGAACGTGACCACGCCATCGATGCCGTTCAACTGCAGATTCATGCTCAGCAACCGGAAATTGCGCGGACTCGGCTCGTAAGCGACCACCCCGCGGGTTGCCGAGTGACGCACGATCGGGATCAGCAGCGCGCCGATGTGAGCGCCGGCAAAAACCACGCGCGAAGCGGCGCCGAGCAAGGCATTCAGCCAGGTGATTTGCGGCCAGTCGTATTCGCCGCTCATCAACAAGGAGCGCGAGACATTGAAGTCGCCTGCAGGCACTGCCAAGAGACCATTTTTCGTCTCGGCCACGATTGCAACTCCATGCCTGCCCAATGATTTCGACCGCCAGCGGCCGCGAAGCTGCCGGGCTACCCTCTTTAAATAGGGATTTCTCACTCAAAAGTGTCGTGTGATTCTCATCGAATCGGTGGAACGATCAGCGTCGCTGACCGGCATGAGCCGCGCGCGGCATCGGCGGAACAGGCTCGTGAATTCAGCTCGCGATCGAGACAAATATGGACCTCGCGCAGGCGCGGCGACTGCTGCCCACTGCACGTGACCACGATCGACTGGGCGGAAAGCTTTGGGTTGGCGCGCAGGAATGCCGCGCTGATCGCCGCGGGCGATTCCTCGATGGCCTGGCTGGTTCCCACGAGCGCTGCGGGAATGACGATGCCGTTGTAGGCACGGCGGATCAACGCGAAGAATCCCGCAGGATTCAAGCCGCTGCAGGTGCCGTGCGCCGACCACTCGTGGTAGGCGAGGCCGCGCGCCGGCATCAAGTCGGAAATATCCGTTACCACGCTGTCCGGTACCTGTTCGTGCACATTGCAATTCTCCGGCCATCCCTTTTCATACTGCGGCCATAGCCCGTGGACGATGAATCCGAAGCGGCGCGGACCGCTGCATTCCGCGGCGCCGGGATCGCCCAGGCAAAACGCGGGCGACCAGGACAATGACAACAAATAGTAATCAAAAGTGCCCGGCTCACTGTCATTTGAGGACTTATGGTGACGCGCGCTTGCGCCGGTGATGACCAAGAAAGACAAAAGGACAAGCGCAGCGGCCTTGAGCGGATGCCCGGATCGGAGTCGGATCATAGTACCCTCGCTCAGCCGCCGGCGCGCAGCGATTGGATCTCGAGACCGCCCGAGCCGTTCAGCCAGGTGTCCTTGTCGCGGACGATGGCTTGCGCCGGCAGAGCGGGCGTTTTGACGGTCATCCCCTGAAGTTTGCGTACGGCAGTGCCCACGGCAAAGATTTCGACCAGGCTGGAACCGAGTTCCACGATATAGGTCTTGATACCAACGACTTCCTCCGCCTCCAGCGCGGCCGCCTCATTCTTTATTCTCTCGAAAACCTGCTCGCGCGCATCGTAGATCAGGGTCGTCAGATCGCCCAACTCACCCCTCACCAAGCTCTGGAATGCCGCCCGAATTCCGCCGATGGCGCCCAGCGAATACACGGAAGTCGATATCAAGAGTTTGATCGGCATGTATCCCAGCTGCGTCATGCCCCAGAGTTCCTCGCCCGTCAGATCGCTGGTCACGGGCGCGCTTCGTGTTTGCGGCGGCAGCGACTCATGGAGCGCGGCCGTACCCGCCATGTACATTTCATGGAATCCGGCAAAGTGCAGCACGTTGGTCCGCACGCCGACGACTGCGTTGGCGCCTACCGCCTTCGCATGCGTGACGAGACGTTGAAGCGCATGATGGCGCGTCTCATTGAACACATCGCTGAATTCCCTGATCTCGCCGCGCACCAGGGTCTTCAAGGTTCCCGCAATTCCGCCGACGGCGCCCACCGAGTAAGCAATGTTGCCGAAGACGAATTCTTTCGGGTCGTAACCCGCATCCATGTGGCAATACAACTCCTGAGCGTCGCCGGCGCTGGTGAACAACGCCGTGCCGGGGCCGCCGCTGACGCCCGATCCGACAAATAAGAACTCCGAATTGCCGCTGAGGCTGCGCAATTCGGAAGTGACGCCGACGACTCCGTGGACCTGCTCGCGGTCGGCTTCCGCCCGCATGCGGGTAAAGGCCGCGGCGCGTCCTTCATGAATCATTTGCGTCACATCCGGAATTTCGCCTCCCACGATGCCCCGGAAGGCAGAGCGCACGCCGCCGAGAAAACCCATTGATTGGATGCTGTTGCCGATCACGACACCGCTCGGGATGAGCCCTTTGAGACGCATGCAGTAGATTTCGTTTCCCGACAAACCGGTCAATTTAGGTGCGTTAAGCATGTCGCGATCGTAAGATACAGCAGGCTAGCTGTCGACGCACGGCGGCGGCGGCGCGTTCCAAGTGCTCCAGATAATCATTGCCAGAAGCACCGCTTGAAAAGGCAGCCGAACGATCAACGCCCAACGCGGAACGTTGAATAGCTCCGCATGCTGCAGCATAAAAACGTTGGCCGGCGTCACGGCAATGGTCAGCAAAAACAGTCCGATGCCGGCAGCGCGCCGCGTGACTGGAATCAAGATGCCGACGGCACCCAACAGCTCAAACACACCGCTGATCAAAACCGCGGCCCGCGGCCAAGGGATGGACGGCGGCACGATCCGCATTTCCAGCTCGGTGAGTGAGAAGTGCGCGACGCCGCCGATCATGAACCATAAAAACACCAAAACCAAGGCAACGCGCCTCAATATCGGAATCATGGCGACCGTGGCAACGGTGCTCGGCGGAGCATTCTTAGGGTCGGCGTCCAATGGATTGTCCAACGCTTAGTGCGCCGGCAAGTGGCGATTCACGAGGGCGATCATCCGGTCCGTCGCCAAGTGAAACGAGTCCAGGCCCAAGTCGGGCAAATCGACGAAGGTGGCGCTGCTCTTCAGCAGCGGCTTCACGCGCAGGGTTTGCTCGATGATGTCGTCATGCGGAGCGAACACCGTCAAGGGAGATTTCAGCGTCTTGAGTTTCTTGTCGATGGCGTAACCGCAGGCTGCGCGGAAGGCAGCCCCGGGATTGGACGCCAGTACGTGCTCGACAAAACGGCGCTGCGCGTCGCCCAGGTCATAGGGCGGCTCGCGAAATGCAAGACCGCCGCGCCAGGCTCCGAGCACATGGCCGCCTTCGGTCGCCGGTTTCAAAGGCTGCTCGCTGTATTTCTCGAGCTGTCGCTGCTGTTCTTCGGCCGTAAACAACGGCATGCCGACCACCACCAGCCGGCGCACCTGAGAACCCAGCTGATGCGCGATCTCTATCGCCTCGATGGATCCGGTATGTATGCCCAATAGGTCGATCGGGCCCTGCATTCCCGCCGCCTTCAGTCCATCGATGGTGGCGTGCGCATATTGTTCCAACGTCAAGGCCCAGGGCGGAGCATCCGAGAATCCGTAGCCCAGGCGATCCGGCGCGTGTGTAGGCCGTTCGAATTTCTCCTGGAATGCCTCCCACATCGCACCCGAGCGCGGCGACATGTGCAGCAGCACCACCGGCACACCTCTGCCGTCGTGGCTGCGCAGATGCATCTGGCCGAATCGAGTCGGATAGATACGGCGAATCACTAGTGTGCGTCCAGAAAGGCTTCCACGACCGGCGCCACCGACTCCGGCCGCTCAATGTGCAGCATGTGTCCGGCACCGGCGATGCCGGCAAGTTCGACACCCGGATGCGCGGCGCGCAGTGCTTCCATCGTGCCGTCGACGCCGAGCCGCTTCAAGTAATCCGATTCCTCGCCCGTTATCATCAATAAAGGGGCGCGAATTTCCCGCCATGTGGCCTCCGCGTCCTCACGCTTGTAGATAATCGGGTTTACCCAGTGATGACGCGGATCCGCCGCCAATCGCACCCGGCCATCCTCATCCCGCACGCCCCAAACGCCGGCCACGAAGGCCGCGACTCCGGGAGAAAACCGCGGATAGCGGAATTGGATGATGGATGCCAGTTGCTCGAACGAATTGTAGTTCTTTTCCAGCGCCGGACTCTTGATCTGATCCAACCATTTGCGCATGCGCTTCGGCGCGTCCGTTGCCGCCGTTCTTGGCAGGCCGAGCCCTTCGAGATTGACGACGCAGCGCACGCGCTCGGGCCGAAGACCTGCATATAGATTGGCGATATTGCCGCCCATGCTGTGACCGACGAGGCGCGCAGGCAGGCCGGGCGAAATCTGATCCATCAAGGCATCGAAGTCCCCGAGATAATCGGGAAACCCATAGCCCTCTTGCGGCCATTCGCTGCGCCCAAAGCCGCGCCAATCGGGTGCGATGATGGGCCGGTTTTTTTTGAATGCATCGACCATGAACTGGAAGGTCTCACCGGCATCCAACCAGCCATGCAGCAGGAATACCGGCGGCTCCGTTGCCGAGGGCGCAGGCCCCCAGCGCGTCAAATGCATCTTGAGTCCGCGTACCGTTAGTGTCTCGTGCCGCGGCTGCCGCAGCGCTTGGTACGCCGTAACGCTATCCAATCAATGCACGTCCCACGGCGCCGCCGGCACCGGCGGCTTTACGCAATTGACTCTGCGGGGGCTTGTCGACGTCCTGCGGCTTGATACCACCTGGTCCTGAAGGAGGAGCGGGCGGCGGCGGTGTCTTATTGGGGTCGTGTCCGTTTGACATGTGGGTCGATCTCCTCAGGTGCGGCCGTTTGGGGGGGCCCCGCTTTCATACACGTAACTGGTACCCGCCCGCAAGGGCGCCATGGTTTGCAGATCGCCCTTGCCGGGGTGCATGCTCCAAAAATGATCGGAGACCGCATAGGGCCGTATCGGGTACTGCGCACCTTGGGTGCCGGCGGTATGGGAGAGGTTTACCTGGCTGAAAGGGCCGATGCCCAGTTCGAGCAGCAGGTCGCCATCAAAGTTGTGCACGGCGGAGCCCTCGCCGTCGGGATGCACTCCCGGCTCAAGTTGGAGCGCCAGATCTTGGCGCAGCTCGATCATCCGAATATTGCTCATTTATTGGAGGGCGGCGCGCTGCCGGATGGCAGCGCCTATATCGTCATGGAATATATCGACGGTATTGCGATCGACGACTATTGCGATATCCATCGCCTGGATATCACAGCGCGTCTGAAGCTATTTCAAACCGTGTGCGCTGCGGTTCATTACGCGCACCAAAACCTCATCGTTCACCGCGATCTTAAGCCCTCAAATATTCTGGTCACGGCAACGGGAGCTCCCAAGCTGTTGGATTTCGGGATTGCAAAACTATTGGACGAGCACAAAGCAGCTGGTCACATGCTGGCGATGACTCAAGCCGATATACGGATCATGACTCCGGATCATGCCAGTCCGGAACAGGTCCGCGGACAGGCAATCACCACGTCGAGCGATGTCTATGTACTGGGCGTTCTGTTGTACAAATTGCTGTCTGGCTCCGGTCCGTTTTTCATCTCGTCGACGCGCCTCGCCGAAATCGAGCGTGCGATATGCGAGAAGGATCCGCCGCCGCCCAGTCATGTTGTGGCCGTCGGTGACTCGCCGGAATCCGTGTCGATTGCCGAGAATCGAAGCACCAGCGCGAAACGCCTGAGGAGGGCCTTAAGCGGTGATTTGGACACTATCGTGCTGATGTCCATGCGCAAGGAACCGGGGCGCCGGTATTCCTCCGCTCAGCAAATGGCGAGCGACATTCAGCGCTATCTGGAGGAAAAACCCGTCATCGCGCGGCGCGACACCATGCCATATCGCACGACGAAGTTTCTCAAACGACATTGGCTGCCGGTTACCGCCGCCGCGGGGGTTGTGTTTCTAACGCTGTCTTTCGCAACAACGACGTACATTCAATCTTTGCGTATTGCGGCGGAACGGGACCGCGCCGCCGTGCAGCGCGAAAGAGCGGAACGCGAACGCGTTCGCGCCGAGGAAATATCGAGCTTTCTCGTTAATTTATTCAAGCTATCCGACCCCGAAGAAACTCGCGGCAGCCAGGTCACCGCCCGGGAGCTGCTGGATTCAAGTGCAAAACGCCTCGAGGCGGGACTTCTGGATCAACCTGCCACCAAGGCGGCTCTCATGACGACAGTCGGAGAAGTCTATGACAGCTTGGGCCAGTACCAAGACGCCGAATCAATATTGAACGAGTCTCTGAAATTGCAATCACTGTCGGACGACAAATCGCGGATAGGCACGCTTTTGGAGCTCGGGCGCGCGCGCGCCGGAGCGGGCGATTTGGGCGCCGCGGAAGCGCCGCTGCAGGAAGCACTGCGTCTGTCTCAGCGTGAGTTTGGCGCATCCAGCCGGCAAGCCGCACTTGCGCTGTACGTTCTCGGGCGGCTCAGGCACAAACAAGGGCAATTTGCGGAGGCGAAAGAACTTTACAAACGCAGCCTCGTTATACTGGAAATCACTCACGGACAAGCGACTGACATGTCAGCGTTGCTGGACGATCTTGGAAAGATCTATTCGCGGGAACATCAATGGGCGCTCGCCAAACAGTCGTATGAGCGCGCACTCGAGGCCGATCGCAGGGTGCTGGGCGACGATCATCCAAAAGTGGCGGTGCACCTGACAAATCTTGCAATCGTTGCGCAAAACATGGGCGACTTTAAGCTGGCGGAAGCGTCGTATCGGGACGCAATCGTTCGGCTGGAACGCGGCTACGGAAGCCGGCATCCGGAAACCGCTGCGGCCAAGGGCAACTACGGATTGCTTCTTCAGCGTCAAGATCGCCTGACCGAAGCCGAGCCGCTGCTGCGCGATGCGGTTGCGGTAACGCTGTCGCTCTACGGTCCCAATAACTACAACGTGGGTTATGCGCGCGTAAGTCTGGCCATGTTGCTGGACGACAAGGGCGATTTTGCGGGGGCAGAAAACGAATTCCGCCAGGCGCTCGCGTCGTATGACAAATCGTTACCCGCCAACCACCAATACCGGGCCTCATTGCTCATGCATTTCGCACGCCTACTGGTAGATCGCGGCAAATATGCCGAAGCACTTTCAAAGAGCGATGAGTCCATCAAGATCTGGACCGCGACATCATCCGCATCGAATCCTCAAACAGCGTTGGCTCACGCCATTCACGCCTATGCGCTCGAACACCTCGGTAAATCGAAACCGGCAGCCGAGGAACTCGACGCCGCCGTGCCGGTGCTCGTCAAGGCGCGCGGCACGGATGACGCCGTGGTCCGCCGCGCGCAAAACTGGCTGAAAACGGCGAATCCCGACGCCGTGCAGACCGCCAGCACTTCCGTCACCGTGCACCGCCCTTAAGACGGCTTCGCTTAAGGCGGCTTCCCGGCAGGCGGCTCGCCCGCCCCTCCCAAGAATATCTTGTAGGCCGGATTCTCTGTTTCTTCGGTATAGGCGTACTGCAGCGCATCGAGATGCAATAGAAAATCCGTGCGGGTTTCCGCCGGCACCTGGATGCCGGCCAGCACGCGGCCGTAGTCCGAGCCGTGATTGCGGTAGTGGAACAGGCTGATGTTCCAGCCGGCGCCGATGGCCTGGAGAAACTTGAGCAGTGCCCCAGGACGCTCCGGGAACTCGAATCGATACAGCCGCTCATCGGCAAGTCCGCGCGCCAGTCCGCCGACCATGTAGCGTACGTGCAGCTTGGCCGTCTCATTGTCGGTCATGTCGCGAACGGTAAAGCCCGCGGCGGCGAGCGTGCTCAACAGCCCTTCACGCTCCGGCTTGCCCTGCGCGAGCGCCAGTCCCACAAAAATCTGCGCCGCGCGCAGGTCTCCAAAGCGGTAGTTGAACTCCGTGACGCTGCGGTTGCCCAGCACTTCGCAGAATTTCAAGAACGAACCCGGCACCTCGGGAATCTGCACCGCAAACAAGGCTTCGCGTTGCGCGCCGATATCGGCGCGCTCCGCCACGTAGCGCAGACGGTCGAAATTCATATTGGCGCCGCAATTGATCGCAATGAGCCGGCGTTCGGTGCAGTTTTCGCGCGCGACGTATTTTTTGATGCCGGCCACCGCCAGCGCACCCGCGGGCTCTGAAATGGAGCGCGTGTCTTGAAAAATATCCTGGATTGCGGAGCAGATCTGATCCGTGCTCACCAAGACGATTTCATCGACGTACTGGCGCGCCAGACGGAATGTCTCCTCGCCCACCCGCCGCACCGCGACCCCATCGGCGAACATGCCTACACGGTCGAGGGTGACGCGCTTGCCGGCCCGCAGCGACTCGAACATGCCGGCCGCGTCCTCGGGCTCGACGCCGATGATCTTGATGCGCGGGTACAAGGATTTCGCGTAAGCCGCGATTCCCGCAATCAGGCCGCCGCCGCCCACGGGCACGAAGATGGCATCGATTTCATCGCCGTGACGCTGACGCAGGATCTCCATGGCGATCGTGCCCTGGCCTGCGATGACATCAGGGTCATCGAACGGATGCACGAAAACCAGGCCCCGCTGGCGGGCCAGTTCCGTCGCATGTTCGTAGGCATGGTCGTAATCATCGCCGTGCAGAATGATCTCGCCGCCCAAATTCGCGACCGCCTGCACTTTGATCTCGGGGGTCGTCAACGGCATGACGATCACCGCCGAAATGCCGCGTGTGCGCGCAGCAAGTGCAACCCCCTGCGCATGGTTGCCTGCCGAGGCGCAGATGACGCCGCACTGCGCCCTGCTGGCGGACAATTGCGCAATCTTGTTGTAGGCACCGCGAATTTTGAACGAAAACACCGGCTGCAGGTCTTCTCGTTTGAACCAGACGTGATTGTTCAGGCGGCGCGACAGCTGTGGCGCGGCTTCCAGCGGCGTCTCGACGGCGACATCGTAGACCTTGGATTTGAGAATGCGATCGACGTAGTTTTCTGCTGGCATGGGCGGCATCGCTGAACTTACGAGCCTACCTTAGCTGAAGCGTCCGTCCAGCGGTACATCGGCCCATATTGTGAGCCGTAGCACACCCCGCCGGGGCGCTGCGCTCTCATGAGGGATTAATTCGGTAACATAGGACCATGCGCGCACTTAAGATCTGGCTTTTCGCTTTGTTGTTGACCTCTCCGGCAGCCTTTGCACTCTCGGGCAGCGCCGTGGCCACCGATAACGTCAAAGCGCGGCTGGTCAGCGAGGTCGGCGGCGTAGGGCCCGGTCAGGTCTTCTGGGTCGCCCTGGAACTGAACATCCGCGATGGCTGGCACACCTATTGGCGCAATCCGGGCGATTCGGGTGAGCCGACCAAACTGGCTTGGCAGCTTCCGCCCGGCTTCACGGCCGGCGACATCGTTTGGACCACGCCGCATCGCTTCGAGATCGCACCCCTGGTCAATTACGGCTACGCCAAGCATGCCGTGCACTTGGTGCAAATCACGGCTCCCAAGGATTTAAAGGCAGGCGCGCCGGTAACACTTGCGGCCAAAGCCAGCTGGCTGGTGTGCTCGGATGTGTGCATCCCCGAAGGTGCGGACTTGCAGTTGACCATGCCGGCCGGCGCCCAGGCGGGCGGCATCGATCCCAAGGAATTGTCGTTGTTCACCGCGGCACGCAGCGATCTGCCCAGCGCGCAGCCGGCGCCGACCAGCGCTCGAATCATGGGCGATCAGCTGGTCGTTAGCTTGGGCGGCGAATGGGGCGCCACTCTGTCGCAGATCAAGTCGCTCTCATTCTTTCCCTACGATGAGGGCGGAATTGAATATGCCACGCCGCAAAAACTGACGCGTACCAAGGACGCGGTTGAACTCTCCATGAAGGTCGGCTACAAGCCGCCCAAGGCCGGCGCCATCCGCGGCGTGCTGGTCGTTTCGCAACAGAACGGCACACAGTCCGACACGGTTCCGATTGAGATCGCCGCCGACTATTCGGGCGCAGGCGCCGATCAGGTGAAGGCCGGCCCACGTTTCGCGCCGCTGACGCAAGCCCATCAGGAACCGGAACACTCGCTCATTGTCTTGATGCTGCTCGCCATGCTGGGCGGCCTGATCTTGAACTTGATGCCCTGCGTGTTTCCGGTGCTGTCCATCAAAGCCATTAGTGTGGTCGAACAGGCCAAGAAGCATCCTGGCATCGTGCGCATCAAAGGGTTGGTGTTTGCCGCGGGTGTCATCAGCTCGATGCTCGCCCTGGCGGCCGTGTTGCTGGGGCTGCGTGCCGGCGGGGAAGAAATAGGCTGGGGCTTCCAGCTGCAGTCGCCGCTGTTTGTCACGCTGTTGATTTATTTGCTGCTGGCGGTGGGGCTCAACCTGTCCGGCGTCTTCGAATTCGGCGGCGGACTGGCCGGTGTCGGCGACGGGCTCACCCACGGTGACGGCTATCGCGCGTCGTTTTTCACCGGCTTGCTCACCACCCTGGTAGCGACACCGTGCACCGCGCCGTTCATGGCGCCTGCGCTCGGCGCCGCACTCACGCAGCCCGCGATCAACGCGCTGTGCATTTTTGCGGCGTTGGGCATTGGCTTGTCCCTGCCCTTCGTGCTGTTGTCCTTTGCGCCGTGGATGCGCCGCGTGCTGCCGAAGCCTGGCGCATGGATGGACACGCTGAAGCAGGTTTTTGCGTTTCCGATTTATGCATCGGCGGCATGGCTCTTGTGGGTACTCTCACATGAGACCTCGTCATTTGGCTTGGGCGCCGCGCTGGCAGGAACGGTCCTGATTGGCCTGGCCGCGTGGGCCTACCAAAAATCCAGCTCGAGTTCCGGCGGCGGTAAAGTCACGGTGCTCGTCACGGCCGCGGCATCGCTGCTGCTCGCGATCATCTTGCCGATCCGCTTTGCCGATGTAGCCACGGCCACCGCGGCGCCGGGCGAATCAGCCCAATCCAAGGCCGATGCAGATGAATGGCAGCCATACAGCGCGGCGCGAGTTGCCGAGCTCACGGCGGCGGGCCGTCCGCTGCTGGTCAATTTTACGGCGAGCTGGTGCCTGACCTGCCTCGTCAATGAGCGCAATGCGTTTTCGGATTCCGCCGTGCAAGAGATCTTTCGCGACAAGAAAGTGGCCTTGATGAAGGGGGATTGGACCAATCGCGACCCCGCCATCACCCATGCGTTGGCCGCATTCGGACGCGCCGGCGTACCCTTGTATGTGGTCTACAATTCGAAACCCGGTTCCACGGAGCCGCTGGTTCTGCCGCAACTCCTCACCGCCGGCGCCATACAAAGCGCGTTTGCAGACGCGCCTGCAAAATGATCGCGAGGTGTGCTTGAATGGGCCGTGGATAACGCCACAACAATCTCTGTCATCGACTTTCGCCGCCAAAGCATGGTGCTGCAGTGGCATGCGCTCGGCGGTACGTGGACGGCCTGCGACACGCCGCCGTCGCTCGTTCATGGCATTGCGTTGATCCGCCCTGGCGGACCCAATATCTGCCTATACGGCCAGGGCGGACGATTGCGGTTGCAAGTCGGCCCCAATCAATTTGCGCTTCAGGAAAATTCGCCGCGCATCAGCAGCACCCGTGGATTCGCGAGCTTCGGATTTCGCCGCCGCTTCACCGTGAGGTCCAGCACCGGCGCGGTGCTGTTCAACCATTCCTACTGGACCAATCAAGGCTTGGATTTCTATCGTTGGCTGGCCGACAAGGCTGAAGATCCTGATTGGCGCATCACCTGCGGACGGCAATGGTCGGATGGCGTCTCCTCCGCGGCGTTGCGGCCGAACTAGCCGATCAAGCCGGAAAGCTCCGTGGGCGTCAAGTGACGCCACTGCCCGGATTTCAAGTCTCCCAGATGAATATTCATGATTCGCACGCGTTGCAGCCGTTGTGCCTTGTAGCCGAGGGCAGAGCACATGCGGCGAATTTGCCGATTCAGTCCTTGGGTGAGAATGATGCGAAACGATTGTGCATCGATGCGGGCGACTTTGCCGGGTTTGGTCAGTTCGCCCATGATTTTCACGCCGCCGGCCATCATGTTTAGCGCAAGGTCGGTGATGGGACGATCCACCGTCACCACATATTCTTTTTCATGATTGTTCTCTGAACGCAGGATCTCGTTGACGATGTCGCCGTTGTTCGTCAGCAGTATCAAACCCTCGGAGTCCCGATCCAAACGGCCGACGGGGAAAATCCGTTCCGGATATCCGATGTACTCGATGATGTTGTCTTCAATATGGGTTTCGGTGGTGCAAATGATGCCGGCCGGTTTGTTGAGAACGATGTAGGTTTGCTTTTTCTTGACGCCGATCAATTCGCCGTCAATGCGGATTTCGTCGCCGTCCGCCACTTGAGTGCCCAGCACGGCAGGTTGGCCGTTGCATGTCACGCGGCCCGCTTCAATCCACTTGTCCGCTTCGCGGCGCGAACACACGCCCGTTTCGCTGATGTACTTGTTGAGCCGCACGGCGAAATTTAGTGCGGGCCGGTCAAGAATGCGCCGATCTCTTTTGCCAGTGTTTTCGGCGCGACGTCGAACAGGTCATCCGCGTAATCGGCACTATCGATGAATTTTCCGTTCGGCAGCGCCGCTTTTGCCTTGGCAACGCCGTCCGAGATTTCCTGCTGAATCCTCATCACCAGAGCGTATTGCTTCACCGTCGGCAATCGCTGGGCAACGGGAATTCCTACCAACACCAAGCGCCGCACGAGCTCGGGACGGGCGGCAGCGAGTTCCAGGGCGACCGAGGCGCCGCTGTGAACGCCCAGCAGGTCGATTTGCCGCAACCGCAGGTCGTTCGCCAGGTCCGACATTGCACCGGCGGCGTCGGCCATGCTGGGCATCGGCGAGGGATCGGATTCCCCGAAACCCGGCATATCCGGGGCGTAAACCGACCGTACATTCGCGATCTCGGGCAAGAATCGCGTGAACATGCGGCTCGAATTCTGATCGGGATGCAGGCAGAACAGCGTCGCCTGCTCATCGAATCCGCCGGTTGTCGGAAACGCCGTCCGCACGTGCAGCTGCCCGAATCTACAGTCAAAATAAGCGCGCCGAGTGCGCACCGCCAAAACCTGCGCCGTTGATTTGGGCTTGGCCACTGCTGTTAATTCTCCTGCTTGAGGTGGATTTACTGGCCGCTAAGGATACTAGAAGCCGGCCGTCCCGCTGGAACCGGCGGCAATTGTTGTTGTTTTTGAGCTACATTAATTTTCACACTTCTTTGCAATAGGGCTAGCTTCGGTGACGGCGCGAGGCTAGAGTGTTGCTTGGACGCAATTGGACTGACAGGGAAAGAAAAAGACCGATCATCGTCGAGCGCTCCTGAAATAAAGCGCTGCGAGAGGCATGGGGACTTGAAAGCCGGGCTTTAGGCCCGGCTTTTTTACGAGGAGCCTCCTAGGGCAATCGATCCCACACCCGTGACAGGGTGAATCCGTTGGAGCGGCCGCCTCTGAAGCTCACTTCCTCGACGAGTCGCTGACCATCTTCCGAAATGCTGTAGTGCTCCTCGAACGGAGGGCGGTCTTCGTCCGGATCATTGGCATGCACGATCAGCGTCTTGTCGGACCAACCGCAGCTCGGCGGCGGTGTATCGCGGCGCGCCGGCAGAGGAGCGTCGCGGTCCGATGAGTTGCTGCGATGGCGCCCGACTTTTTTCGCGTCGCCGGGCTGGCAGATGCGGTTCTTGCCGTCCGAGGTGAATGCAACGACACCGCCTACCTGCTTGATTTCCAGTTGCTTACCCGGGAAGCGCACAGCCTCGGTCAGCGTACCCATGGGCGGCGTGGCCGGAGCGAACACGGTGGGATAGCCCACGCCTGCCGAGCCCCCGCGCCCGCCTCGCCCTCCGCGCCCGCCTGAACTGCCGCTATCTCCTGCCCGGGCGGCAGTCTGGCTGTTGGCGGTTTGCGCCAGATGCAGGGGGTCGTCGCTGTCGGCCTCATTCAATTTCCAACGGCCGGTGAAATCCACGCCGGATGGCGGCGCCGAGCGTAAGCCGTCGCTGGCGCAAGCACTCAAAACTAAGACAATGATTGCCGCAAGGACGGCGCTGCGCATGGAAAAACCCCGTTCGACCATCGGGGGATCTTATCAGGAGACTGTGGACAGGCGCTTTGCCGCGCGTAGATCGTTCGGCCCGCATATCCAGACGCGGCCCTCAAAGGGTTGAAAGCAAACGCGCACGCCTTCGGTGCGGCGCATGGTTTGCGATCCACAGGCAATTTTGCCGTCGGCGAGATCGGCTTGGATCAAATCAACCAGGGAAGCGCTCGGTTCGCCGGCATCGGTGGGCGGCAGGGCATGCGCCAGAATCCGGGCCTGAACCTCGTCGCGGCGCGTCGTATTGCCGAGTACCGCACGCTTGAATTTGTCGAGCACCACCAGTACGGAACTCAACGTGTTGTCGGTCACATCGCTCGGGCGCCCGGTGCCCCCCATGAATTTCAAGTGCAGCAAGCCGCCGACGCCCCGCCCTTCATCGTGCACGCAAAGCGCCAGGGCCCCATGCAGATCGGCGACCATGAGCATGGGCTCGGGCGAAACATGATAGGTGTCCGGTGCGACCGTTACTTCCGCGAGATCTTTAGCCAAATGGGGGACCCTGTGTTACCCCCGCGATGCTGCGCCGAACCCAAGATTCGCTCTGCCAAG
>DATHFB010000275.1:0-6805 GCA_035318305.1 Steroidobacteraceae bacterium
CCAGTCTTCGGCTCTCGAAACTGATGGACCCAAGATAGAGGCTACCACCAAGACAAAGATGGGGACTTTGCGCATGACGACCTCCTTGTTAGCTCACGTTCGGTATATCACACAGTATCTCGTCGGCGTAAGCGGAGATGGTCTTGTTGGAGACGAAGTGCCGATCGCGCTGTGCGGTGCTTTAGCTACCCTTGGATTTCTTGCCGCTCGCCCTCTTAATAGTCCCGCTTAGCGCAGGCCCGTTGCGTAAGGGAGAATTCGCTGCGAAGCTCTCTCCCAGCCTAATTTCGCAGTCCTCAACGTGGATCACCCTGAAGGACCGAGTGCGAATCGAAGAAACCTGATTAAAACGGCAATGGGCCTTCCGTTGCTGGCTGGTGGTTTGTCGCATGGATTGGCGTTCGCCGAGTCAAATACCGGCAACGCGCGGTCTGCACTTCATCGAAGAAGAGGAAGTTTGGCGCATCGCGGTGCGGGATATTCCAAAGACTGTCGAATGTTTAGACTCTTGCGACTGGTGGAGCAAGCCGACCGCCGCCGAACGAGCTATTGGCGCGATCGATCTCTCCGAAGAACACCATGATATCGTTCGGATCAGTGCCCGCACCGTCGAGCGCTTCGACTAAGGCTGCCAGCAGACGCGTCTTCCTGTCGGCGTCAGTCCCGGACGACACAAGCACTTCGATCATCAGCATCTTCTCCGTTCGGGGTTTCGGCAAACCAGGATAGTTGAGATCGACTTTTAGGTCGGCCTGCTCAAGACAGAGGAAACGTTGGAACATGTCGTCCTCGGGATATCCTGCCTTGACGCTTGCTTCATGTATGGCACGAGAGATCGCATTTTTTTCGTCAGCGGCTCTGCCGGCTTTCATTGTTACGGTGAACAATGGCATGAGAGTCTCCCAATAATGAGGATGGCCGCAGACGATTTAACATACGATTCACGTTCGGTATATCGCACAGTATGCATGATATTCCGATGGCCGAAGCCGAGACTGCCGTGCGACCAATGGCTGCACCAAGGAATACCTCGCCAGCGTGTTAGCCGGTATGAAAGATCGGCCATCCGATCTCGGTACGCCACGCACTTTCCTCGGGGGTGTCTTGGGGTCCCACGAGATAGTACTCTCGCAATGGTCCTTCAACGGCTAGCGCATGCTGCGTCACGTAGGTTGCCAATGATCCGTAGGCAAGATCAATGTTGGCGTGCGAGCCCTCGTGCACGAGCGTGGCAAGCTCAATGGCGGGCACCACCAGCGGTGTAACCCGGCCGATCGCACGCACAGTGCCCTCGCACGGAACGAAAATCGTTGATTCGCCCCGCGCGTGGGAGAAAAGATCGTTTGAGAAAATACCGCCCGCCGGCCCAGTGGCGGTTTTGTGTTGGGCAGATAGCGTGGCGCGCAATTCACCGAGTGCGCCCAAATACCAGGACAGAGCGTCCTTGACGTCGACCACTTCGCTGATCGCTGCGGCTGTAACTCGATCCGCTTTGCGACGCCCGATTTCTGCCGCCGAAGCGGGGCGCTGAAGCAGGTTTCTGAGAGAAGCGACTGCACTCTGAGTATTCGCCAAATCACTCTCCATGCGTTTTAAGTGGCCGGCGATCAGGTCGTTGCGCGTTTGAAGGTCGGGAGCTGACAGCACTGCCTGGATCTGATTCAGGGGCATGTCGAGGTCGCGAAAGCGTCGGATGATCTGCGCAATCGGGATTTGATCTGTTGTGTAGCGGCGGTATCCCGTCTGCGGGTCGATATGCGCTGGTTCGAGCAGTCCAGTCTCATGGTAGTGACGCAACGTCTTGACCGTAAAGTGAGTTGCGCGCGAGAAATCACCGATGGCGAGCGAGGAGGCCATAGCGGGTCGAGTGTGCACTCTCCCCCTAGGGGAGTGTCAACTGTGAGGCAGGCTATTGACCCTGCTCCTGCGGTAGCGCGGAGGATGATCGAAAGGCCGCCCGGCCGCATCGAGGAAAGTCCCATGACCAAAGTACTTACTGGCATCGTTGCTGAACACATCCGAGCGGTTAATGCGTTCGATGTCAACGCGATAGTCGCAACTTTCGCGCAAGACGCCTATGTCAACGACAATCGGCGCGAGATTGTCGGGATCGATGCGATCCGGCGCTGGGTCGAAAAGGAAATGGTCGGCGATCATGTGACGATCGAGGTTCGTGAGGTCCTCGATCACTATGGCGACACGATTGTGCGCGGCGCCTATGACGGCGAGTACGACAAAACCAACCTGCCGAAAGAGCTGATCCTGTCGAACTACTTCAAGGTCCGAAACGGCAAAATCGTGAGCCTTGTCATCATCTTCAATCAGCCGTCCCCATACTGAAGGGCACAGTTCCAACCGTTGGTTAGACAGTCAAGACAGTTCGAAAATCAGCGCCTCGAACGAGGCGCCCGCTCACGGCGGCTGTGATAATCGTTTTCTATACTCGCGTGGCGGAATTCCTAGAATCCTGATGAAAGCGCAGCGCATCTGCTCCTCGCTGCTGAACCCAGATTGCTCGGCGACGGACTCGATCCGGTCTTCGGTTTCTTCGAGACGCCGCCTTGCCGCCTCTACCCGAATCGTTTCCATAGCCTTCGCCGGAGTACAGCCGCGCTTTTTAGAATAAACTCGCGCGAAGTTCCTCGGGCTCATGTGGACTCGCTCGGCAAGCGCGTCAACTCTCAGATCCTCCTTTAAGTGCTCAGCCATCCAACGGTCGAGTGGGTCAAACGTATTCGATTTGGACTGGGCCTTAGCAGCGAGAGGAACGCTGTACTGAGACTGGCCGCCAATCCGGAGCGACGGTTCAAAGGAAGGGTCTTGCAGCGCCTCGAGAATGACGTTGCCGGCCGTGTGCGCGGCGGGAGAGCCGGCATAGGCGACCGCCTCGATCGTCGCCTCCTCGATCTGGCGCACAGTCAGACCGTTCGTCAGGCCAATGCGGATATGGTTCTTAAGTTCTTCCGTCTGTCGCAGGGCAATCAGGATTCCGATCGCCACGAGGCAGCGTTGCTTGGCATCGAGTGCGAGGCCCGCTAAGACACTTTGGCGTGTGGAAGCGAGTTCGTCCTTCATGTCAGTGCA
Organism: Steroidobacteraceae bacterium; assembly: GCA_035318305.1. Taxonomy (GTDB): domain Bacteria; phylum Pseudomonadota; class Gammaproteobacteria; order Steroidobacterales; family Steroidobacteraceae; genus Bog-1198. Next base: position 3,085 of record DATHFB010000275.1, read on the forward strand.
TCACCCGACACCGAGGACCGCTTTGGCCTCGAGGAAGGCTTCGAGCCCGAATGCGCCGTATTCCCGCCCAAGGCCGGATTGCTTGTATCCACCGAACGGTGCCAGCGGATCATGTGGTGCGCCGTTGATCATCACACGGCCGGTCTGCAGTCGCGCGGCGATCGCCCGCGCGTGGATCGGATCGGACGAGAATACATACGAAGCGAGGCCGTAGTCGGTGTCGTTGGCGATGGCGACCGCTTCGTCCTCATCGCGATAGGTGAGGATGCACAGCACCGGCCCGAAGATCTCCTCTCGGGCGATGCTCATCTCATTGGTGACATCGGCGAACAGCGTGGGCTTGACGAAATATCCTCCGAGCCCATCTGGATGCCCCTCGCCGCCTGCGACTAGAGTCGCGCCCGCCTCAATCCCGAGACGGATGTAGCGCTGTACCCGATCATATTGCCTCGTGCTGACCATAGGACCGATCGCAGTTGCGGGATCGCGCAGGTCCCCGACCTTCGCCGCTGCCATCGCGGCCTTCGCCAGGGGCAGGACGTCGGTCAGCCGCGCCTCCGGCACGAGAATGCGCGTGCCTGCGAGGCAGGCCTGGCCGCTGTTCTGGAAGCCGGCCGTGATCGCCATCGGCACAGCCGCTTCGAAATTCGCGTCCTCCAAAATGAGGCTCGGCGACTTGCCGCCGAGTTCCAGAGTGACCCGCTTCACCGTGTCTGCGGCCGCTTTCATGATCGCCTTGCCCACGGCGGTGGATCCGGTGAATGAAATTTTGGCGATATCCGGGCTTGTAGCGAGTTCCGCGCCCACCACCTCGCCGCGGCCGGTCACGATGTTGAACACGCCGGCCGCCGCGCCCGCCGAGTGCAAGGCCTCGGTGACGATCTCCGTCTGCGACGCGCTCATCTCACTCGGCTTGATCACCGCCGTGCAGCCTGCCGCAAGAGCATAGGCGAGCTTGCTGCAGATGAACCCAGCGTTGGCGTTCCAGGGCGTAATCAGCCCAGCCACCCCAACCGGCTCCATGACAACTTCGGAATCTCCCGTCGAACAGGTGAAACTGTAGTCCTCCAGCGTCTTCGCGGCATAGAGGAAGGATTCCGCAGCGTAGCGTGCGGTCCACCGGGCCCGCGCCACCGGCGCGCCATACTCCAGGATCGTCGCCTCTTCGAGATCAGCGGCCCGCGATAGCACGGCGTCGTGCAGATTGCGCAGCAGCTCGAGCCGTTCCGCTTTGCCGGTGCGGGCATATAACGGCAAGGCCCGCTTGGCCGCTTGGATCGCCTGTCGCGCGTCTTCATCGTCTGCCAGCCGAACCTGTGCGAACACCTCGCCGCGCGCTGGATCGAACAGATCGAGCATCTCGCCATGCGGTTTCACAAAGGCGCCGTCGATGTAAATTCGTTCGATCGTTCGCATGACAGATCCCTCACTCGATTACTTTGCCGGCATGATTCTAGGCCCCGAGTATTGCCGTGATAAGCTGTACAATTCGTGACATCGCAATCCGGAAAGCAGGACAATGAATCGGTCAGGCCTGGTGGAGTTGGATACGGTTGCCGCAGTCGCCCGCCTTGGTGGTTTCCGCGCTGCGGCTATAGAGCTTGGAGTTTCAGCAACCAGCGTCAGCAACGCTGTCGCAGGGTTGGAGGCGCGGCTTGGCGTGCGATTGTTCAACCGCACGACGCGAAGCGTTTCCCTCTCGGAGGCCGGCGAGCAGTTCATCGCCGCAGTGCGCCCGGCGCTATCCGATATCCACGCCGCGATGGCGGCAACGATCAGCCGGCGCGGTCGGCCCGCCGGCACGCTGCGTCTCAACTGCCCGGCCGAGGCAGCACGGCAGATACTCGTGCCCGTGGTGCTGGAGTTCCAACGCCTCTACCCCGAGGTCAGGGTCGATATCGTCACCGACGCGCAGCTGATCGACATCGTGGCCAAGGGCTTCGATGCCGGCATCCGCCCACGGGATGCCGTACCGGGCGACATGATCGCGGTGCCGTTCGGTCTGGAGTTACGCTTCGCCGTCGTCGGATCGCCGGCCTATTTGCGGGATCATCCTGCGCCGGCCAAGCCGGCAGACCTCTTGGCGCATCGTTGCATCCGCGCTCGCTGGCCGAGCGGCGCGCTGTATCGATGGGAATTCGCAAAGCAAGGCCGCGCGCTGACGATTGACGCGCCAGGCTCCCTGACCCTCGACGAACCCACGCTGATGCGCGACGCGGCGTTGGCCGGTGCCGGCCTCGCCTATATGTGGGAGGCGCGCGTCAGAGGTGATCTGGCGTGTGGTCACCTCGTCTCCGTACTGGATGACTGGATGCCATCGTCGCCGGGGTTCTGCCTTTATTATCCCGACCGCCGCAACGTGCCGGCTACACTGAGCGTCTTCATCGACATGCTTAGGACCAACAGCGACTCCTTCGCCGGGAAGCCGGTGGGGAAAGGCCGCAACAAAAAACGCCGGCCGAGTGAGCGCGGCACCAGTCGACAATCTCGTTGATCTGCGAGGCGCGCAGATAAATCTCTGCCAAACGTCCTGCGCCACAATCCGCCCGAATTCCTCCACAGGAATACCCGAATGACCTCGCACACTCGCAGCAGGCAATCAGGAGATGCGGCATGGGTCCTGGAGAACTCGAGGTCTGGTTGAATCACTTCGAACATCACGCCCGGAACCGGCGCCGTATTCCGCGCGGCCTTTCCGATGTTCTCAAGGCCGATGAACGGCAGCGCATTGCAAGCTCCATCGCAACGTTTCAGCTTGGCGAATGCTCTGAGGGACGGACACTCCTGCGGGCGGCCGAACGTTTCGCGCAGCAGAACCAGGTTCCTCACGTCGTTAGGATATTTGAATTGCTCATCCGAGAGGAGCAGCGTCATGCATCGCTATTGCGGGCTTTCATGCAGGATCACCGAATACCGTTCAAGAAAGCTGATTGGACCGATCGGGTTTTTCGTCTGATACGCCGACTCGCCGGACTACAGCTGTATCTATCCGTGCTGACCTGCGCTGAATTGATTGGAAAAGTCTATTATCGCGCGCTTGAATCGGCTACCGATTGCAAGCGCTTGCAAGTCCTCTGCCGAGCCATCGTTTCCGATGAGCTCGCCCATATCGGATTCGAGACTCAGTTGCTTTTCACGCTGCGAGCGAAGCGTGCTGCTCCGTGGCGGGCCTTGACGCAACCGGCTCATCGGACCTTCTTCGCCATTACCGCCGCTGTGGTGTGGTTGACGCATCGCTCCGTGTTGCGCCGGGCGGGATACAGCGCGCGGAGTTTCCTGCGCTCCTGTTTGGCTCAATACGCATTCTATTTGGAGCCGACCGCCCCAGACCGTGGGTTGCAAGTGTCTTCTTGGCGCTAAAGCCCCATAATGCGAAAAATCGAGGCTACTTCGATCTTGCCGGCCGCGGAATCACAGCGGTCAACCGCGTACCGCCGAACGCGGCCGCGGCAATATGCAGCGAGCCCCGGACCGAAAGCAGGCGTTCTTCCAGACCAATTAATCCAAGCGACGCGGGCTTGGCGCGATCCGCCTCGGTCATCCCGCGACCATCGTCGGTGACGGCAATTTGAATCCGGTCATTGACGGCCTCGCTGATTTCGACTTCGGCGATTGTCGCGTAGGCGTGCTTCGCGACATTGGTAAGGGCCTCTTGGATGACGCGGAAAGCGCAATTGGCGCCTTCGGGCGACAATGTCGAGAGCAATTGTTCGCCGCCGAG
>DATHFB010000276.1:0-7619 GCA_035318305.1 Steroidobacteraceae bacterium
CTCGGCCGGACAGTACACTTCGATGCCGGCGCTCTTCGAGAGCCGCGGCCACAATGCGCTGCCCAAGTCCCGATTAGCCACCACGTAGCCCATGGCACTCAAGCCCTGTTCGGCCGCGTCGATTCGCGCAAAACCGAATCGTCCCTGCTCGGATACATGAATTTTGCGTATCGGCGTTGCCAGTGCGCTCAAAGCCGGCCAAACACCCATGGTCTCCAGTATCCGGCGGCTGCCGTTCGAGAGCGCCGTGGTGCGCTCGTCGAAACTCGGCTGAGCGGCTGCATTATGTGGAATCGCTTCGATGATGGCGACGCGCAAATTCAGCGGCGCCAGCGCCACACCCAAAGTTGCGCCGACCATGCCTCCGCCGACGATGGCGACATCGAAGCTCACCGCAGCGCCTCAATGGCGTCCGGGGTTTTCTCGAGCGCAGCTGTCAGCACCTCAGGCTCGCCATTGGTCACAAGCACCTCGTCCTCGATTCGAATACCGATATTCCAGAATTCTTTTGGAATCCGCGGCGAGGGCCGCAGGTAAATTCCCGGTTCGACCGTGAGCGCCATTCCCGGTTCCAAGACGCGCCATTCTCCGCCGACTTTGTAATCGCCGACATCATGCACGTCCAGTCCAAGCCAGTGGCCGGTACGATGATTGAAAAAAGGCTGGTAGGCTTGATCCTTGATCAGCTTGGGGGTTGGTCCCTTCAGCAGCCCCAACCTGCACAGACCCTGCGTCACCACGCGTACAGCGGCCTCGTGCGGCTGATTCCAATGGTTGCCGGGCCGAACCTTGTCGATGGCGGCCAACTGGGCTTCCAGCACCACCTCGTACACGGCGCGCTGCACTGCGGTGAATCTACCGCTGACCGGAAACGTGCGCGTGATATCCGAAGCGTAATAGTCGTGCTCGCAGCCCGCGTCGAGCAGCAGCAGATCACCGTCGCACAAAGGCTGATCGTTGTCGCGATAGTGCATGACACAGGCATTGGCGCCGCTGCCGACAATCGGTTGGTAGGCGATGTCTGCATTGTGCGAGCGAAATTCGTGCAGCACTTCCGCCATCACTTCGTATTCCATCCGCCCCGGGCGGGCGAAGCGCATCGCCCGCCGATGAGCGCTTACGGCAATCTGCGCAGAGCGCCGCAGGCTTCCTTGCTCGGGGCGGCTCTTGTACAGACGCATATCATCGAGCACGTGGTTCAATGCAACGAATTCCTGCAGTCCGCCGGCTCCCTGACGCGATTGCACCCGCAGTCCATTGACCCAACTCAATATGCGCGGGTCGAAATCAAGATGCGTCCCCATGGAGTAGAAGATTTGCGAGCGCTGCTCCAAGAGCCCGGGGAGGATTTCGTCGATGTCTTCGATCGGGAAGGCGTCATCGGCCCCGTAGTGCGCTACCGCGCCTTCGGTGCCGGCCCGCGCGCCGTCCCAGGACTCCCGCAGCGCATCGTGCTCGCGCACGAACAGCAGGTATTCCGCCTGGGGACGGCCGGGCACCAACACCACGACGGCATCCGGCTCCGGAAAGCCGCTCAAATAATAAAAATGGCTGTCTTGACGATACGCATACTCGATATCGCCGTTGCGATGGCGCACTGGAGCTGCCGGCAGAATCGCAATGGCCTCCTTGCCGATCATGCGCATGAATTGGCGCCGCCGGCGTGCGAACTCCTTGCGATCCATGCCAGCAGCCTGCCTGAGCGCTGTCCGGTTCAATGCAGCCGCTGCTGCGCCGGGTAGACCTGCCTGCGAAGCGGGAGTAATTCTTCGAAGACGACCTGCGCTGCGACCCGGATGAACTCCACCAGTTCCGTGTAAGCCTGCTCGTTGGACTCGTCCCCTTCCGCGTCGTCGCCCGTGGCGCGCGATATTTCGGTGAAGTCACGGACGATTTCCCCGACATCGCCGCTCAGCGCTTCGAGGTTCGAGATGGACCCGGTGCCCAATCCATAGAGAAATCCGGTGCACCATAATGCAAGCGCATTGGCACGGCCATTGAGCGGCTGCTCATCGTCAGGCAGCAGGGGCTCGAATTCCATGCCTTGTTCGCCGAAGGATGTGGCCGTCGCGGTAAAGACGCGTTCGATCATGGCCGCCGACTCGTCGGAAAGCGCGGCGCCGTCGGGCAGGATCTCATTGATCCAGTCCTGCATTTTATAAGGCGACACCGAGCACAGGGCGCCGCACAGTGAGCCATGCGCCTCGGCGGCGTCCGCCAGGCCGCCGGCGCCGGCCAGTACGTCTTCAAAATCTTTGAACCGGATATCCGACATCATGAGGCGAATAATACCGCAGTGAAGGCATAATCCGCCCTTTGCATTGCGCTATGCCCCGCTCTATATTGGTGGCCTATGAACGAAGCCAATTCGAAGTCAGCGGTCGAACTCGAGCTGAAGCGCTTGGAAAAGCGCCTGGAAGACCTCATTGTGACCGTCAATCACATCAAAGAGGAAAATCGGGCGTTGCGGCAGCGTCAAGATACATTGACGTCCGAGCGTGCAACCCTGCTTCAGAAAAATGAGCAAGTCCGCGCCCGGGTCGAGGCCATGATCGGCCGCCTGAAATCGATGGAGCAGGCATGAGCGACAATCAAGCGCGCGTGAGCGTGCGAATACTCGAGAAGGAGTATCACATCTCTTGTCCCATCGAGGAGCGCTCTGACTTGCTTGATTCCGCCGAATTCTTGAATCTCAAGATGCGCGAAATCCGCGATAGCGGAAAAGTCGTGGGCTTGGATCGCATCGCCGTGATCGCCGCGCTCAATATGGCGAATGAATTGATTCGTTTCCGCAATCGTGACACCAATCTCGATTCCGACGTCGGCGGACGCTTGCGTATCCTGCGCGAGCGCGTAGAGTCGGCCTTGGAGAAGGGTCAACAGCTCGAGCTCTAGGCTTGAATCTTTGTGATCCTCCCCAACGTTTAAATTTGGCGCTGCCTGCGGTGTTCGATGCGGATCGGGTTACCTCCTGACCCTAATTTTGTAAACCCCAGGGGCCAATGCTTGCTGGCAACATTGTGCAAGTCCGCCCCGAGCGGAAAGCCTTAAGTGCCGCAGTCGGCCCCACCTGTTGCTCAGGTCGGGAGCAACGGTCCAAAACGGCATATGCGGGTAGCGCCATCCCCTTCCTTCGATGAAAGATCCGCTACGTAAAAAATTGCGCGCTCAGCGCCGCTCATTGAGCGATTCCGATCATCGGCAGCGCTCCGCCGCCGCCGCCAAGGCCATCATGCGGTTGCGCATGTTCAGCGCAGGCAAACGCGTCGCGCTCTATCTGCCCTTCGATCGCGAGACGGACACCGCCGCCTTGATCCGCGCGGCGCAGCAGCGCGGCGTGCAGATTTTCGTTCCGGTCATCAGCGATCGGCGCCATTGCCGCCTGCGCTTCTATCCGCTAAAAGGCCAAACCAGCCCCGGCACGTTTGGAATTTCGGTGCCGCGCCTGCGCGCAAGGCCGGTTTCACCGCAATGGCTGGACCTCATCGTCCTACCCTTGGTCGGCGTCGACAGCGGCGGTAGGCGGTTGGGGATGGGGGGTGGATACTATGATCGAGCTCTCGCATTCCGCCGCCGTCGACGCTGCTGGAAGGGCCCGCATTTGGTCGGGCTCGCCTTCGAGTGCCAGCGCACCGGCTCGAATTTCGCGGAGGCGTGGGACGTTCGATTGAATTCCCTGGCAACCGAATCAGGAGTGAAACATTTCTTATGAATCATTGGCTGTTCAAATCGGAGCCCGCCAGCTTCAGCATTGACGATCTGGGCAAGGCGCCAAAACAAACCACGGCGTGGGACGGCGTGCGCAATTACCAGGCGCGCAACATGCTGCGCGACTCTATAAAAAAGGGTGATTTGGTGTTTTTCTACTATTCGAGCTGCGATGTGCCCGGTATCGCCGGCATCGCCGGCATCGCCCGCGAAGGTTATCCGGATGTCACGGCCTTCGACCCCAAGCATCATCACTACGATCCGGACTCCAAGAAGGATGCGCCCAGTTGGTTCGTCGTCGATGTGAAGTTGGTGCGCAAGTTCAAGCGCATCATCACGCTCGATGAGCTGCGCACGCACGCCGCAAACAAGCTCGAGGATTTTGTTTTGCTGCGCCGTGGGAATCGTTTATCGGTGATGCCGGTGACGAAAAAGGATTGGGATTTCATCCTCACCCTTGAGTGACGTGACTCACATCGCTAGCACATAGTCATGTCGGAGCGCGAGCTATTGCTTGTAAATTAATTATTCGCGTATATACTCGATCCCCGGACTAACCCGATAACGGAGTTTCTATCATGGCAGCGAAAGCAAAGAAGGCGAAGAAGAAGGTAGCAAAGAAAAAGGCCGCTAAGAAAAAGTAAGCCTTCGAAAGTAATCAACTGTGCCCGCGTAAGCGGGCACAGTTGTTTCTGGAGGTCGGAAATCTCGCGCACCAATGGACAACTCAACGGAAAAAAAACGCCGCGCCGCTGAAGCCGCGCTCCCCTATATCGAGCGGGGCATGGTGTTGGGAATCGGCACCGGCTCGACGGTGAATCAGCTCATCGAAGTGCTGAAAGACCGTAAAATCCAGCTCTCCGGCGCAGTCTCGAGCTCGCGCCAAACTTCCGAAAAGCTCGAGGCCGCGGGCATCGAGGAACTCGATCTCAACACCGCCGGCGATCTTCTGCTGTATGTCGACGGCGCCGATGAGGCCACCGCCGACGGCGTCCTGGTCAAGGGCGGCGGAGCGGCGCTCACGCGCGAAAAGGTGGTGGCCGCCGCCTCGAAGCGATTCATCTGCATCATCGATGACTCCAAGCTGGTGCCGGTGCTGGGCGGCTTCCCGCTGCCCGTCGAGGTCATACCCATGGCCCGCTCGTATGTCGCGCGGCAGCTGGTGAAGCTCGGCGGACAGCCGGTATGGCGTGAAGGGGTCACCACCGACAACGGCAATCCGATCTTGGATGTCCACAATCTCAAGATTACCGACCCCAAGTCCTTTGAATCCGCCGTGAATCAAATCGCCGGCGTGGTGACGGTGGGTTTGTTTGCGTGGCGGCGCGCCGACATGCTGATCGTGGCGGGGGACGGCGGCGTGAGAATCTTGAATATCGCCGAGAGGCCGCCCGTTTAGATTTCCAGCCGGGTGCCGATCTCGACGACTCTGTTGGGCGGCAATCCGTAGTAGTCCGCAATCACCTGCGCGCCGCGCGCCATCTGCATGAATGCTCTGCGCCGCAGCGGCGGAAGGTCGGAGCGGCGGCCGGGAAGCAATTCCTCCCGGCTCAAGAAAAAGGTCGTGAGTTCCGGATCGTAAGCCACGCCATGGCTTTCGGCCTCCCTCAGGATTGCGGTGATGTTCGGCTTCTCCATGAACCCGACCTGGGCGACGACCCGGACGATGCCTTCGCAAACCGGCGTTACGGTCAACCGTTTGGCGGCGGCGACACGCGGCACCTCGCGCGTAACGACGGTCAGCAGCACCACCCGCTCGTGCATGACGCGGTTGAACTTGATGTTGTTGAGCAGGGCACGCGGTATTCCGGACGCTTTCTGATCCAGGAAGATCGATGTTCCCGGCACGCGAACCGGCGGGTCGCGTTTCAGATCCTCGATAAAATCGCGCACCGGTTTCTGTTCTCGCAGCAGGCGTGCCATCACGGAAGCTCGTCCGCTTTGCCAGGTTTGCATCAGCCAGAAGATGATCAGCCCGGATACCAGAGGCAGCCAGCCGCCATCCTCGAGCTTGGTCAAGTTCGCCAGCAGGAAGGCGATGTCCACAATGAACAGCAGCGACAATCCGGTGCGCAGCATGCGGCTGTCCTTGCCCGTACGCGACTTGATCAGGCTCAAGGTCAACGGCGTCACGATGGTCATCGCGCCGGAGACGGCAAGGCCATAGGCACCGGCCAGCGCCGCAGAACTGCCGAATCCCACGACGAGCGCGAGCGCGGCGATCATCAGGATCCAATTCATGGTCGGCACATAGATCTGGCCGGCGTGTTGGGCCGAAGAATGTTCGACGCGCAGGCGCGGCAGCAAGCCGAGGCTGACCGCTTGGGTGGTCACCGAGAAGACCCCCGAGATCACCGCCTGCGAGGCAATCACCGACGCCGCGGTCGCTATTCCGACCAGCGGCAGCACGGACCAATCCGGCGCCATCAAATAGAATGGGTTGCTGATGGCTGCCGGATTCTCGATCAGCATCGCGCCCTGTCCGAAATAATTCAGCACCAGCGCCGGCATCACGATGCAAATCCATCCGAGCCGGATTGGCGCTTTACCAAAGTGGCCCATATCCGCGTACAAAGCCTCGCCGCCCGTCACGGTCAAGAACACACCGGCAAGAACGGCGAGCGAGCCGACCTTGTGTTCGGTCAGCATTCGCAGCGCGCGCAGCGGATCGAGGGCCAGGAACACCTGCGGCTCGCGCACGATCCAGCTGACTCCCATGACTGCCAAGATCAGGAACCAGCCCAGCATGATTGGGCCGAAGACCTTGCCGACGGAGCCGGTGCCGTGGCGCTGAATGATGAAGAAACCGATCAAGACGGCAAGCGCGATGGGAACGGTAGGAATGTGCGAGCCGGGCGCGGCCACTTGCAGACCCTCAACGGCGCTCAACACTGTAATCGTCGGTGTGATGGCGCCGTCGGCAAAGAACAGCGAAGCGCCGAGGATGCCCAACATGGCGTACCACTTGCGCCGCGGACTCTCGCGCGAAGTGTTGATCACCAGCGCAGTCAGCGCCAGTACGCCGCCCTCGCCCTTGTTGTCGGCGTTGAGCACCACCATGACGTACTTCAGCAAAATGACCACGAGCAGGGTCCAGAAAATCAGGGACAGAACGCCGAGGATATGTTCCGGCGTCACCTCGATTCCCGGTCCCGTGAAGCACGCGGACATGGCATAGAGCGGACTCGTGCCGATGTCCCCGAACACGACACCAAGCGCTGCGACCGCCATGGGCGCCAGTTGACGACTCGAAATGCGTTCGCCCGACATCAGCGAGGCTCCCCACCGTCCGTCATTGCCATTAAGAAAAGGGCCCGCAAAAGCGGGCCCTGTTTGGCTGGGGGACTAGGATTCGAACCTAGGTAAACGGTGTCAGAGACCGTTGTCCTACCACTAGACGATCCCCCAAAACCGATCGATCGTATAGCCGGGAGGCGAAAAGGCGCTCTCGTGACTAGCGTTTCGAGAACTGTGTGCCGCGGCGAGCTTTGCGGCGGCCGACTTTCTTACGCTCGACTTCGCGTGCATCGCGGGTGACGAAACCCGCTTTGCGCAGCGGCGACCTCAGAGTTTCATCATAGGCCATCAATGCGCGGGTGATCCCGTGGCGAATCGCGCCGGCTTGGCCGGTGATGCCGCCGCCTTCGACATGCGCTTCGACATCGAATTTGCCGTCCAGCTGTACCGCGCCGAAAGGCTGCTGCACGATCATGCGGCCGGTTTCGCGGCCGAAAAACTCATCGAGCGTGCGGCCGTTGATCGACACTTTTCCCGATCCTTGACGCAGGTAAACCCGCGCACTGGATGTTTTGCGACGGCCGGTGCCGTAAAAGGAATTCGCGGCTGTATTTGCCATTGATTGTCCTAGAACTTTTAGATTTCCAGCGCTTTGGGCTGCTGTGCTTGATGGG
>DATHFB010000277.1:0-10377 GCA_035318305.1 Steroidobacteraceae bacterium
CCGCACCCGCGGAAGCGCAGGGCACCCTGACCATGCACGGCGTGACCAAACCGGTGACCTTGACGATTGAGTCGTTCAAGTGCATGCAGAGTCCAATGACCAAGAAGGAAGTGTGCGGCGCCGAAGCCTCTGCGACCTTTAGCCGTGCTGACTTCGGCGTCAACTACGGCGATAAATATGGCTTCAATCAAGAAGTGAAGCTGCAGATCCAAGTGGAAGGCAGCCCCGCGGCTTGAGTACCTCGCGGAATCGGCCCGCTGCGCGCTGCGGGCCGGTTCTGCACTCCTTCAGCGCTTGAGCTTTCCCACCAGGTGGGCGCGCAGCGCCGCACGCTGCTCCGGGGACAGTGCGCCCAATATGCCGTGCCGCTCCGGCGGAATATGCCCCGTCGACTCAGCAGACGGGCCGAATACGTACTGCTCAAAGAACGCCGCCCAGGCGCGGCGGGTTTCAGGCGGAAGTGCGCGGATGCTCAAGATGCCGTGAAGCAGCGCATCGAACGCCGAATCGGCTCGAGATTCAGCGCCCAGCGGGTCATGCCACCAATAATTGACCAGCACATTGAACGGCTCGAGCGATTCGACGTGATGCCACCAAAGAGGCGGAATGAAAATGCAGTCTCCCGGCCCTAGTTCAGCCGTTTGCGCATGGCTCAAGGCGTCGCGGAATTTCGGATACCGCTCAAAATCCGGATTGCGCAGCGACACCATGCTCATCGCTGCGCCCGTGGGCGCGAAGTCCAGCGGACCGATGTACAGATTGGCGATCTGCTCGGGCGGAAACAGCGTGAACCGCCGGCGGCCCGCCACCACGCAGCCCACGTTGTTCCATTCATCCACGTGAGTGGGCGTGGTGATTCGATTGCCCAACCAAATGCGCGGCAGTATGCCCTCCAACAACGGCAATCTGTTCTCCTGCTCAAATGCCGGCAAGCAATCGCGGATGAGCGCGCTCTGCGCGGCTACCGCGGGAGGCTTGGGAAACTGCGCGTAGCGCAACACTTGCGCGGCGATCTCCGACAAGGGCAGCCGGTTGCGGTGAAAATTAAAGCCGCTCATCGCCGCGTCGTAGAAGATTTCGCCCTCGATCTCGGGCGCCGTCATGAGCGCATCCACGGGCGCACCGCTGTCGTGGCGCTTCAAATAGCGCACCAGTGCGGCGGGTGAATCTAGAAACTCCTGAACCGCCCGCCAGTCGCGGACCAGTCCCCGTAATATCGCCGGCTGCTTGTCGGACAGCACATCGCGCCGGATCTCATCGCTGGTCAGACCCGAGCACTCCTTCACAACAGCGAGCACTCCCTCACCAGAAGTACACCTGCAGCGATTGGCCCTTGCGCCGCGGCGGGATGTTGCTCAAGACTTCGCGATGATCGCGGTAGTTGGCGGCGCTGCGCTCCAACAGGTTGTCGATTTCAGCAACGCCATAGGTGACCTCCTGGGCCGTCGGCAGGTGCAAGTCTTTCGCGTCCGGGAAAATGCCCATGCCGGCCATGATCGAATACCACGAAAACACCGGATAGCCGCGACCCAACGTCTGTTTGCGCACCACCGGCGCGATGCTATTTCCGGACATCCACAGATTGAGCAGTTGCTTCAATGGCTCCGACAGATTCAGGTTGGCTGCGTTGGCCCGCCAATACTCCGTGTCGCTGCGGCTGTTGGTTTTGTAATGCGTCACGATGTAGTCGCGCGTGCCTTCGAAGTGCTCGTTGACGCGCGCATTGAATCGCGCTTGCGCTGCATCGCTCAAGTCGCCTTGCTCGAGGCAGTCGACAAAGGCCGTCGCGGTCTGCTGAATGAACAGCAGCGCGGTTGCCTCCAAGGGCTCAATGAACCCCTGAGACAGTCCGACGGCGACACAGTTTTTGTTCCAATGCTGGGTCACCCGGCCGATTCTCATTTTCAGGTGCCGCGCCGGTGTGTCCGATTCGAGCAATCCCAACCGCTGGCGAAGTTCGGTTTCCGCCTGGTCGGCGGAGCAGAATTGCGAGCTGTACACATAGCCGTTGCCGAAGCGCGAGGTGAGCGGGATTTTCCATGCCCAGCCATGCCTCATGGCCGTGGACACCGTCTCGGAGGGTACTGTGTCGCCGATGGGCGTCGGCATGGCGACCGCGGCATCGTTGAACAGGTTTTCCGAGAAACTGACGAAGGGGGTTTTCAACGCCTGATTGATGAGCAGCCCCGCAAAACCGGTGCAGTCCACGAACAGGTCGGCGCCGATGGTGGTGCCCTCTTGAGTGCTCACCGATGCGATCGCGCCCTGTTCATTGAGGTTCGCCTGCGTCACGTGAGCGGTTTGGTGGCGGACGCCGCGCTGCAGCGCCTTCTTGTGCAGGAATTGACCCAGCAACACCGCGTCGAAGTGGTATCCGTGCCAAATGTCGAAGGGAAAATGCTCATGAGGCTTGGGCGCTAAATTTTTCGCCGCAAGGCGGGCGGCGATGAAAAATCGATCAGGATCCGCGCACACGTCCGCACCCCGGATTCTGGCATCGGTGTTGGAGACGAATTGAGTCATGGTGAGGTTATCGAGCATCGAGGCGAACGGGTGGAAGTAGCTCCCGCGGCCTGGTTTTGTCGACCAGCCATCGAAGGTAATGCCGCACTTGTAGGTGGCATGGCACTCCGGCATCCATTCAGCCTCTTCGATCCCTAGGCTATCGAAGAAACCCCGCAGCCACGGGGTCGAGCCCTCGCCCACGCCGATGATGCCGACCGTCGGCGACTCGACCAAGGTAATTTCAACGCCCTGCTCGATCAGTGAGCGCGCCAGAATCAATGCGGTCATCCAGCCCGCGCTGCCGCCGCCCACCACCAGGATGCGCCGCACCGTAGGCGGCAGTGCCGATCGGCGCGCCTGGGAGCGCATAGACTCTTCCGCCGTGCGATTGTAGAGAGTCGCGGTGTCGCTCATTTTCGTTCTCCGGAGCCTTAGGAGCCTGTCTGAGTATTCCCTAGGCAAGCAGCCGGCGCAGCGGCTGCGCCCACTCTTCAGCGGACCCTGGAATGAGCAATTGAATCGAGCCCGCGGACGGACGCGCGACGCCGCGAACACCGAGAATCCCGAGAGCGCGCTCATCGACCGCCTTAGGGTCGGAGATGCTCATGCTCAAGCGGCCCGCCACGATCTCCAGCTCAGCCACGTTTTGGCGGCCGCCGAGTGCGGCAAGCACGGCCGATGCGTCCTGGCTCGGCAGCGCACCGATCCGCGCGGCCCGAGTACCGGCTTCGCCGCGCATGGCGTCGCGGATTTCACCGGCCACTTGGTCGGCGATGGGCCCGACCACCACTTGCAAGCCCGTCGTCCCGGAACGCAGCAAGCCACGCGAACCCAAGCGCTTGAGCGCCGGCTCGTCGATCGCGCGATTGTCGAGCAGTGTGAGGCGCAATCGCGTCGTACATGCGGTCACTTCGGTGAGGTTTGAAGCACCGCCGAGCGCCCCGATGAAGGATCTGCCGCGACTGCCCGCCTCGATGGGCGCAAAGGATTGCCCCGTATCCTCGATTTCCCGTCCGGGTGTCAAGAGATTCAATCGCACGATGCAGACGCGAAACACCGCGTAGTACAGCAGAAAGTATGCGAGGCCGATCGGAATCAACAGCAGCGGACGCTGAGCGTGAGTGAAATTGAGCACGTAGTCGAAAAGGCCGGCCGAGAAGCTGAAGCCCAAGTGCACGCCGAACAAATGCATGATCACCATGGCAAGACCCGTTGCGATCGCATGCAGCGCGTACAGCACCGGGGCCAAAAACATGAAAGTGAATTCCACCGGCTCGGTGACGCCGGTCAAGAACGACGTGAGCCCCAATGATAAGAGAAGGCCGGCGACGCCGGCACGGCGCTCCGGCCGGGCCGTGTGATACATGGCAAGGCAGGCGCCCGGCAAGCCGAACATCATGACCGGGAAAAACCCCGACATGAACGCTCCGGCGCTTGGATCGCCGGCAAAGAATCGGTTTAGATCGCCGGTCGCGCCATGGTAGTCGCCCACGATGAACCACGCGAAATTATTGAGAATATGATGCAGCCCCGTGACGATCAGTATTCTATTCAAGACGCCGTACGCAAAAAGACCGAGCGACCCGGCACCTAAGATCCACTGGCTCGCCGCATCCATTCCACGCTCTAGGAAGGGCCACGCATAGCCAATCAGGACACCCAACACCAAGCCGACGATACCGCTGACTATGGGCACGAAGCGCCGCCCCCCAAAAAAGCTCAGGTAGCTCGGCAGAGTAATGTTGCTGTATCGGTTGTAGGCGACGCCGGCGACGATGCCCGACAACAATCCAACCGGAATGCTGAGCTTGGTAAGCGAGCCTGGCGGCACGTGCATCAAGCTCTCCACCGCCCGCGTGGTCACCAAGAATCCGACCACCGCGGCGAGCCCGGCTGCACCGTGGTTCTCGCGCGCAAGCCCCACGGCGACTCCTATTGCAAACAGCAATCCTAGGTTCGAGAAAATGGCGCTTCCGGCCGCGGCCATCGCGGTCCAGTTGAGCACATCCGGCTGACCCAGGCGCAGCAACAACCCGGCGATGGGCAATACCGCAATGGGCAGCATCAATGCGCGGCCCAGTTGCTGGAATCCAGAAAAGCGGACTTTCATGATATCTCTCCCCCATCTCCGAGTGCTTGCTCGACCAGGCTACGCACCTCGGTCGCGGAACCCAAGTGAAGGCAGCGCTTCGCGAGTTCGCGGCACTCCTGGATGCGCAGTCCGCCGATCTGACGCTTGAGCGCAGGTATCGCCGCCGGCACCACCGAAAGTTCGCGAATACCCAGACCCAGCAATATCGGCACTGCCGTGCGATCGGCGGCCACCCCGCCGCAGACAGCCACCAGCTTGCCGGCTGCATCGCCGGCGATCGCAGCGGCCGCGATCAATTGCAGCACGGCCGGATGCAAGGCGTCGGTTCGCCGTGCAAGTTCAGAGTGGCCACGATCCATGGCGAGCGTGTATTGGGTCAAGTCATTGCTGCCGATGGACAGAAAATCGACCGCGCCAATGAGAACGGCGGCCGTCAGTGCGGCGCTCGGCGTCTCGATCATGGCGCCGAGCGATACATGACCCTCGAGCTTCAGTTCGGCCGCCAGTTCATCGATGACGCGTCGCACCGCCAGTATTTCCGACAGGTCGGTAACCATTGGAATCAGCAGACGCATGACGCCGGATGGCTGCACGCGCAGCGCGGCCCGCAACTGCGTGCGCATCAAGTCCGGATGCAGCAGCGCGGTTCGCACGCCGCGCAATCCCAACGCCGGATTTGCCTCGGCCGGCAGCGGCAAATAGCGCAGCGGCTTGTCGCCGCCCACGTCCATCATGCGAAGTATCAGCGGCCGTCTGCCGAGGGTATTGGCAATACTTTGGTACGCCTGTACTTGTTCGTCTTCCGTGGGCGCTGTTTCCCGATCGATGAACAAGAATTCGGTACGAAGCAGTCCACAGCCCTCCGCGCCGCTCGCGACAGCGGCGATGGCATCGGTCACACTGCCCAAGTTGGCGAAGATCTCGACCCGCGTGCCATCCAGTGAATGACATTCTTTCGCGGCGGCCTGGCGCAGCGCGGCGCCTCGCGCGAGCCGCGCTTCGACCGTCGATCTGCCCTTTGCCACCGCCTCGGCGGTGGGGGCGCTGTACAGCGTGCCGCGGTCGGCGTCGACGATCAGTGTCTGCCCGTCCGCAATTTTCCGCAGTTCCGCGCCAAGGCCGATCAGCATGGGTATTTCCATGGCGGCGGCCAGGATGGCCACGTGCGACGTCGCGCCGCCGCCGCTCAAGGCGATGGCCACCAACCGCCGACCGTCCAGCGCCGTCAGCTCGGATGGCAGCAAATCGTCGGCGAGAAGGACCGCTTGTTCGGGCAACGGCAGATGCATCGGCCGCGCCTCACCGTCCAGTGCCAGCAGCACATGGGCCTCGACATCCAAGAGATCATCAGCCCGCTCCCGCAAACGCGAGTCATCGAGTGATTCGAGCGCAGCGATGGAGCGCCGGATGGCGCCGCGCCAGGCATAGCCGGCACTCTTGCCTTGGGCAATGTGTTCGTGTGCCCTTTCATTCAACGTCGGATCGTCCAGGAACTCGAGATGTGCGGAAATGATTTCTTGACGCGCAGCGCCGCCCGCATTGCGGACCCGCTCCAGCCTCAGCCGCACATTGGATCGTGCGCGATCAAGTTCCTCTCGTTCACGGGCCGCGCCCGATCCCTGTTCCGCGACCTCGATTTCGCGGCGCTCAATGCGAGCGGCCCGGCCGACTGCGAAACCCGGCACGGCGCACACGCCGGACAACTCGCCGTCCTTGCGCGCGCCATCCTTGAGCTCGCGATCCGCCGGGCTCGGCTCCGGGGCAGCTGCCGCTGCATGCGTCAGCTCCATTCGCTGGGCTTCCTCGAGACCGGCAAGCGTGGAGGCCAGTGCTTGAGCCGCTTCATCGCCCTCTGCCCGCAGGATCACTTCGTCTCCATGGCGCACCCCGAGGGCCATGATGGCGACCACGCTTCGCGCATCCGCGATACGGCCGTGTGCCGCCAGAGAAACTTGTGCGCCGAAGGATTTCGCGCGCCGCGCGAGCAATGCCGCAGGCCGGGCATGCAATCCCTGGCGCAACGTGATGATCACGCGCTGGTGAAAGCCCGGGTCAGGATCGCCGGTTGAGCGCGGCGGCGATATCGCTTGCCGCGCGGCATCGATACTCACTGCGAACAAAAGGTCGCCCGCCTTGACCAATCCGGCGGCGCGGCGATTCTGGAAAACAGCGCCATCGGAGGTCACGACGATGGGAGTCATGAGGCTTTTCGCACCGCGCCCCACCACATTCAGATCGAAGCGGATGAGCTCATCGCCGGCCTTGACGCGGGCGCCCGGTTTGACTCGCGGGTCAAATCCACGGCCGCCCAGTTGCACCGTGTCGATACCAATGTGGATCAACACATCAAGGCCATGCGGGCTGCGAATGGACACGGCATGAGCGCTCGCCGGTAGCGTCACGATTTCCCCGTCGCATGGGGCAGTTACGATACCGCTGGTCGGGTCGACGGCGAGACCGTCACCCAGCAGGCGCCCGGCAAACACGGCATCGGGCACCTCGTCGAGGGGCGCGCACCAACCGTCGAACGGCGCAATGATGTTGAGGGCGGTCACTTCTCAATCTCGACCCAGTCCAGCGCCCACAAAGGATCGAGTCGCGGACGTGCAAACCGCAGGCAAACATCGTGGCGGCCCGGGAGCGGCGGCAGTCTCGCCGCCGGCAACTCGGTGACTCCATCACGGTTGGCCGCTGCTGCGAGCGGCAGGACGCTGAAGGCCGCGGTATCGCAACCGTCCACATGCACCTCGAGTTCGCCCTGCGGGGTGCGGTTATCGCCCACCCGAATCTTGGCCGCATCGGCGCCGAGTTCATAATTAAACGGCAGCGCAGCCACCGCGGCGAGGATGTGGGGCCCCTTGCCAAGATCGACGCCGCGATAGATCCAGCACGGATTCGTGATGTCGACTGCCAGAGGCGCGCGGCCGCTTCCGGCTCCGCCAACCGGTTCGAGCAGCAAGCCGATTCCGTTGCTGCACAATTCGAGTTCGTGGCTCGTGCGCCGCGTGCCCGTATGCGCGCTCAAATGCGCGACCAGCGTGCGCGAAACCTGCTCGGACCCCATAAACGTCGCGGCGCGAATTTCCGTACCGGGCTGCAGGAGCAGAGGTTGCGCGTAATGCGTTGAGGCCGCACTCGGCTCGCGACCGTCGAGCGTGTAGCGAATGCCTGCATCGGGCGCCGCGTCTTTGAGCTCGGGCAGATTGGAGAGTGTGGTGCGGATTGCGCCGCCCTCATCCGCCGCATATTGAGGATCGATGCCGAACACACTGTCGGCATAGTTGATACCAAACGCACGGTAGCGTGCAAGCATCGGTACCAATCTCTTGAGGAAATCAGGCCAGCTTCTTTGCGGCGGGGACCAGCCCACTTCCGCCAACGCCGCCGCACGCGGCAGCGCCATCCATTCGACCCGCCGTTCGGTCTGCATGTGCTCCGTCCACAGTTCAGCTTGGAGCCCGAGCACGTGCTTTTGTTGCGCCTCGGAAAGCTCCGCGTCATGCGGCTCAAAATCGTACACGTCCTTCAAAGAAAGAATCGAGATGCGCCCCGGCGGCTCCGTCGCCAACGGGCTCTGCCGACGATCGAGATACAGCATGGGATCCGGCGCCAGCACCGCATCATTGCCTCTGATCGCCGCTGCATGCGCGGCAGAAGCGCCATGCCATGACATCACGACCGCGTCGGCTGCCAGACCAGGCTGCATGATTTCATCCCAGCCCACCGCGCGCCTGCCCTTCGCCGACAGATACCCGCCGATCTTTTGAGTGAAATAAGTCTGCAAGGCCTCCGCGTCGCTGATACCCAAAAGCCGCGCTCGCGCCTGAACGGTAGCCGATGCGTTCCATTCATCCTTGACGGCTTCGTCCCCGCCGATGTGCACGTAGCGTGAAGGGAACAATTGCAACACCTCATCGAGCACGTTCTGCAAAAACTCGAAAGTGCCCGGTTCCAGATTAAATAGATGCGAATGCACGCCCCAGTTGGCCGACACCGGCAGCGTTGGATGGCTGTCGATTGCGCCCAACTCTGGGTAAGCGGCCAGCGCTGCCTGCGCGTGGCCCGGCATGTCGATTTCCGGAATGATTTGCACATGCCGACTTGCCGCAAAGGCGACAATCTCCCGGACCTGTTGCTGGGTGTAATAGCCGCCGTACGCCGGTATGCGCCACGCGCCCACCGATGTGAGCCGCGGATATTTGCGGATTTCCAATCGCCAACCCTGATCGTCGGTCAAATGCCAGTGCAGAACATTGAGCTTGTGCCACGCCATCCAATCAATCATGGAGCGCACAAAGGCCGGCGACTGAAAGTGCCGGGATGAGTCCAGCATCAGCCCTCGCCAGGGATATCGGGGCGCGTCGATGATGGTTTGCGCGGCGATGTCGCCGCGCTTGACACCCGAGGGCAATAGCTGCCATAGCGTGACGGCGCCGTAAAACAAGCCTGCCGAGGAACTTGCGCTCACGGTGATCCGCTGCGGATCGACCTCGATGTCGTAGCCCTCGGGGCTGGAACCGCTGCGGCGTCGGAACTCGATCGTCGGCGCGCGGACTTCAGCGCCGCCGGACCGGACAACGCTGGACCGGATCGGCAAGGCTAGCTCATTGGTGCGAGTCCACAAATCGGCCAGGTAGTGCGCGGCAGCATCTGCGTCGCGATCGCGCGGCGGCACACGCAAGATCACCGTGGAATCAACGTGGAACCAGCCGCTGGCGGGCTTGACCTCGGCCGGCGCCGGAATGACTCCGCCGTGCGCCGCCAACGGCAGCGCCGTAATCAATGCGAGGGCGAAGCCGCGAGCGGCGGTTTGCACCGCCGCCCGGGATTGCCGCACCAGACTCAGGCCATGTCGCACGATCCACACTCTACCCGAATGCCTCGTGCGCGGGCCGATACCGCCGGCCTACAGCTTGAAGCGGAAGTTCAAGTAGTACTGCGAACCGTTCTTGTAGAAGGCACGCGGCTGGGTCTCGTTCAAGGCGAAGTACTTGAGCGTCGGATTGTTCAAGTTCATGGCATCCAACGTGATGGAGAAATGATCGTTCATGGTGTATCCCAGCGCCGCTGACAGGGTGCCGATGCCATCCTGCGAAAATGCCGTGCTGCGATCCAAGCCGCTGAAGAACGCCGACCGATAGGTGTAGCCCACCCGAGCGTTGAACATCTGATTTTCAAAGTAGACGCTCAAGTTGTAGGTGTTCTTCGACGTGCCCACCAAGCGATCGTCGCCGGGGGATCCGTCTAAATTGGGCTGCACATTCGAGGTTTGCTTGCCGTCCGCATACGTGTAGTTCCCGACAAAGCCGATGTTGTCGGTAAACGCCTGCTGGTAGGCCAGTTCCACGCCATCGACTCGGCCTTTGGCGTTGACTGGAACCGTCAAGTTGTAGTCCACCGGGCAGCCGGTCGGGCATATGGAGCCGAAGGTGTTGTAGGTTTTGGTTTCCGAGCCGAAGCCCACGTAGTTGCGCAAGTCCATGTAGAAAGCCGTCGCCGACAGCAGCGAGCGCTTTGCGAAATACCACTCGAGGCCGGCGTCCAGGTTGGTCGAGCGAATCGGTTTCAAATCAGGGTTACCGCCCGTGCCGCTACCCACACTACCGGCGACTCCCGGCGGCGTGAGGTTGGTGAAACCGGCGAGCGCGGAGTAATCGGCGCGTGTCATGGTCTCAGAGGCCGCGAAGCGCGCCACCAAATCGTGGGTCACATCCAGCTTCAAATTGGCGCTCGGCAAAATGTCGTTATAAGTGTGACCCACGATTTGGTGGCGCGCTTCG
>DATHFB010000278.1:0-2277 GCA_035318305.1 Steroidobacteraceae bacterium
ATCGGATTTGTTGAGGAAGACATTGGCGAGATAGACCGCGAACAGCCCGAGCACGACCGCGACTGCGAGTGCGATCAAAGATTGGCGTCTCAGCATGGCCTTAAGTCCCCCGACACTTGACCTATATCAATTTTTCCAGGCGCCCGCTATCGGCCCGCACCTTTTTCCGCTTTGTGCGTCGTTTCAGCCGCAATGGCCGTGTTGAGTAGCTGACTGATCATGCCGAAGTACGCGCACTCAAATGGGTCGGTCCGCTGGGCCGGCATGACGCCGGCCCAGCTCGCCGTATGCGATTAGCAGTTCGTCGAAGTTGGCGTGCTAATGCAGTTCGCCGTGTCGTCCATCGCGTTGCCAATGGCATTCGCGAGGCCAAGAGCGGCAATCGCGATGACCGAACCGATAATCGCGAGAATGAGGGCATATTCGGCCGCCGAGGCGCCCGAATCGTCCTTGAGCATTTTGATAAGAGTCTTCATTTCCCGTCCCCTTAAATGTTTCATCCGGGCGCGCCCCGTCCCGGGCCACCCCCTTTGCCGCGCGAAACCAGGGTCGGATTATTCTTGGCGATGGTGGCAGACTGCAAAAACAACAACTTGCAACGCGTCTGACGCTCGCTCAAGCGTCCATCCCCGGTGGCTCGGCCTCCAATCGCTGCTCTTGAGGTAATATTTTGTCAAGCATGCGTATTTAACATTCGTTAACCTTGATCCAAACCGAGCGTAGGGCCAACCACTTGAAAACATGAATTTTTTATCCGTTAATGAGCGCATCGCGATTGATGCGTGAATGCAACGCCTGTCCCGTTATTGGACGGAATCCGCGGGCCCGGGCACACGACTCAATGCCGCGCCGTAACGATATTCGGTCGATTTCCGGGCTTTAGACCGGCCGAACGAATCGGGCCGGTGGCGGGTTGGTCAGTCGGCGATGCGGTGGCGGTAGGTGACGTTGACCCGTGCCGACAGCAATAGATAGGGGAGCCACAGCCCGATGCTGATCAGGACCTTCTTGACGTTGCCGTCGAGCAATAGCTGAAGCGGAGCGGCCACGCTGACGGGGAGGCCCGGCGTACCCGCCACCATCCTGGCCGTGACCATCTGCATTGCAAGGTCGATCATCCAGATCGCGACGAGCAGCCGCGGGAACAGGGGCACGCGGCGGAGCGCGGCAACGAAGGCGATCGCGTAAAGGCTCGACAGAAGGACGACATCGAGCGTCATCAGCGTGTGCAGCGTTTGCAGCCAATGCGGGATCGGGCCGGCCAGCGCCGGCATCGACGCGAGATATTCCGCCCCGCGCACCGGCACGTTGAGGAGCATTCCGACCAGCAGGGAGACCATGATCCCGCTGGTGCCGTAAAGCGGGTGGCGCATCGCGGTTTCGCGGCTCACATCTGTCCACCGCAAGACCCGCGCAAAGCGCGTTTCCGGCTGTGCCAGCCGATCGCCATCGGCGAACCAGCGCAGGGCGAGCACCATCGACCCAAGCGGCGCCAGCACCAGCAGCAGATAAGGCAGCAGGGTCGTTACCGGCACGGTGCCGTGGAGCGGACTTGCCGCAACCCGCAATGCCGACGCGAGCGCCGCGACCACCAGCCAGCCGATCATGATCCGCGGCAAGCCGGTTTCGATCGTCATCAGCAAGGCAGTGGAGCGGGCATGCAGGCGTTGGCGGACGTGGGTCATCATAAAGAGTTCGATCGCTCCAGCGTTCGGGCTTCACGGGCTGAATAGGCGATTAGCCTTACCGTCAGGTAAAAGCCTGGGGCGCTTCGTGGGTTCCCCTGCGGACGGCGAGCCGAAGGGTTCGCGCGGCAGGCTCTGGGAGGTTTCGCGGTTCACGACTTTCGCCGAAGCGATGCTAGGCTGCGTCCATGAACCGTTCGATCGCGCTCCAATTCTGGATCATTGCCGCCATCGTCCCGGTGGCGCTGATGCTGACGGGCGACAGCGGGAAATATGATTTCGCGGCCTTCTGGGTCGCCGGCAAGCAAGCCCTGGCCGGGACGGATGTCTACAGCCTTGCTTCGACCAAGGTCTTCGCGGACCGATTCACCAACGGCGCGAGCCTGATCTTCCTCTATCCGCCGCACGCTTTGTTTTTCTTCATTCCGTTCGCGCTGGTGCCGTACATCCCCGGCTATTGGCTGTGGAACGCGGCGACCGCCGCATTCTTCTATTGGGCGGCGCGGCCTTATTGCCCTGAGGGATTCCCGCGCATCCTGGCGGTGCTGACTCCGGCCGCGCTAACCTGGCTGAATTTCGGCCAGACCGGACT
>DATHFB010000279.1:0-7534 GCA_035318305.1 Steroidobacteraceae bacterium
CGCGCGCTGCCTCCCACTGCTGCGGCGACACGATGGGTGGCGTTTTCATGGTGCGCCGTCCGCTGTTCCGGTCCTTCTTAAGTGATGTATTCATGGCTGGCAACCTCGTTGTTCGTTGGTCGTGAGATAGTTATAGCGCCAGGCTTCGAAGGGGTGGGAGTTACAAGTGTGACGGGATTGCGATGGACTCACTGATTACGGCCGCAGCGCGCGCACTCGCGGCGGGCGATCCCCTCGGTGCATTGAAGCGCGTCGCCCTGCGTGACGACGCACCGGCGCTCGCGCTTCGAGGCATGGCGATGGCGCAGCTCGGTGATCTCGTTCGCGCGAAGGCGCTGCTGCGAAGTGCGGCGCGTGCCTTCGGTCCGAAAGAGGCCGTGGCCCGCGCGCGGTGCGTGGTCGCCGAAGCCGAGATTGCGCTGGTGTCGCGCGACTTGAGCTGGCCTACGAAGTCGCTCGACGCGGCGCGCGTGACGCTCGAAGCGCACGGCGACCGGCTCAATGCGGCGCATGCGCGGTATCTCGAGGTCCGGCGTCTCCTTCTCATTGGACGCCTCGATGAGGCCGAGCGTACGCTCGCCCAGCTGGACCCCACACCCTTCCCGCCCGCATTGAGGGCCGCCCACGAGCTGGTGGTTGCGGGAATCGCGATGCGACGCCTCCGGATAAAGACGGCGCGCGCTGCGCTCGCCCGGGCCGAGCGGGTGGCGCGCCACGCACGTATCCCGGCGCTGACGGCGGAGGTCGAGAGCGCATTCCTCGTCCTGAACACGCCCGCTGCCCGCCTGATTGCCGGTGGCGAGGAGCGACTCCTGCTGCTCGAGGAGGTCGAAGGCTTGCTGGCGTCGAAAGCGCTCGTCGTGGACGCGTGCCGCCATGTCGTACGAGACGAAAGCAAGCTGGTCTCGCTCGCAAAGCGTCCGGTGTTGTTCGCTCTTGCGCGCGCGCTGGGTGAAGCGTGGCCGGGAGACGTACCGAGGGACACGCTCGTCGCGCGAGTATTCAGATTGAAGCTGGCCGATGAATCGCATCGTGCGCGATTGCGAGTCGAAGTAGGGCGGCTGCGCACGGTGCTGCGGAAGCTGGCCGATGTGAACGCGACGAAGCGGGGTTTTGCGCTGTCGCCGCGCGGTGCACGCAAGGTGGTTGTTCTGGCGCGGCCCGTCGAAGGGGAGCATGCGGCGGTGCTCGCCTTCCTCGGCGACGGTGAATCGTGGTCGAGCTCCGCGCTTGCGCTTGCGCTCGGAACGAGCCAACGCACCGTGCAGCGGGCGCTCGACCTGGCGGCGGCGGCAGGCAAGGTACAGGCGTTCGGTCGCGGGCGAGCGCGTCGTTGGATGACCCCGCCGGTGCTGGGATTCACGACGACTTTGTTACTCCCCGCTCCCCTGCCGATTGACTAAGATGTCAGCATGAGCCGAACAACCGCCGAAATTATCCGTGAGTACGGTCCCTTTGCAGGCGCCAACGTGGGTGGAGTCACCTATGACGGCCAAAACGTCTGGTTTGCCGCGGGAGACAAGCTGAGCGCCTTCGATCCTGCCAGCGGCAAGACGCTACGCTCAATTGATGTGGCCGCGCATGCAGGAACGGCCTTCGACGGCGAGCACCTGTACCAGCTTGCCGAAGATCGCATCCAGAAGATCGACCCGAAGACCGGCCGTCTGCTCGCCACGATTCCGGCGCCCGGCCGCGGCGGCGACTCGGGACTCACGTGGGCCGAAGGGACGCTATGGGTGGGGCAGTACCGGGACCGCAAGATCCATCAAATCGATCCCCAAACAGGGGCGATTCTTCGCACGATCGAGTCCAACCGCTTCGTCACCGGGGTCACTTGGGTCGACGGTGAGCTTTGGCACGGCACCTGGGAAGGCGACGAAAGCGATTTGCGGCGCGTCGATCCTCAAACGGGAGAGGTGCTGGAGAGGCTCGAGATGCCGCCGGGTGTGAACATTTCGGGGCTCGAGTCCGATGGCGGCGATCAGTTTTTCTGCGGAGGAGGGAAGAGCGGCAAGGTGAGGGCCGTGCGCCGACCCAAGCGACGCTCCGCGACGGGCGGCGGTTCAGGGCAGAAAGCCTAATTCCGTTTGATGACTGGATCGATTGCTCGAACTCAATAACCCGTTCCCAATGCTGTCGATTTGCTTGCGGCGAACATGCCGCAGCAAGTTTCAAAAGTCCAATGTTCCAACCTACCGCCGGCAGCGCTGCCGCTCTACCGCACGCCGTCGAGTATGTCCCTGGAACGTACGGGTACGTCCCCGCAGCCACAACACCCGCAAGCGAATCCCCTGTTTTGCAGATATGCTTTGCCGATCAATAGCGTACCCAGGCACCTCAAGAATCGACGATCAGGGGTGCATAACACCAATTAGAATTGGGAGACTCGGATGAATTCAGGCGTCAAGTTGTTCATGCTCCTGCTCGCCGGTTGCGCGGCGTCGGCAGTCCAGGCGGCCACGGAATATCGATACACCATGCTTTTTTCAGGCCGGGCGAGCGGTGAGCACATCACGCGAATCGCCGATGACGGCAGCATCGCCACCGACTTCAGCTACCGCGATAACGGACGGGGTCCCGACTACAAGGAAAAACTCACGCTGGCGAGCGATGGCACGCTGCGGCGCTTTGCAATTACCGGCAAGTCGACCTTCGGCTCGCTGGTCGACGAACGTTTCGAGCGCAAGGGAGATCGCGCGGAGTGGGCCGGTAAAGTCGATCACGGTTCGATGAAGATCAGCGGCAAGGCGCTGTACGTGCCCATCGAGTCGACCATTGAAGTCACGGGCATCATGGTGCGCGCGCTGATTCATGAATCCGCTCGTAAGCTGCCGGGAATTCCAGGCGGCGAATTGTCGCTCGTCAAACTCAGCGATACCAATGTGACTAACGGCGAAGAATCGCGTGCATTGACTTTGTATGCCGTACGCGGCGCCGACCTTGAACCGAGCTACGTGTGGATGACTGCGGATGGAGGACGCGCCTTCGCCACGATCTTCCCCGGCTTTGCGCAGCTGATTCTCAAAGGATGGGAGACGCAGGCGGACGCGCTCGAGAAATTGCAGCTGGAAGCGCAGGCCGCTTACCAGCGCGATATCGCCAAGCGCGATCGCCACGAACTGGCGCAGCCGGTCCTCATCAAGAATGCGCGAGTGTTTGATTCCGAGCATGCCGTGCTGGGTCCCGCACAGGATGTGTACCTCAATCATGGCCGGATCGGCGCTGTCTATCCGGCCGGCTCGCCGAGCCGGACTCCCGGAACGGTCATCGATGCGAAAGGCCGCACGCTGCTGCCGGGTCTGTTTGACATGCACGCGCATGTTTCCCCGGGAGACTACCTGCTCAATCTCGCAACGGGCGTGACGACGGTGCGCGACATGGGCAACGACAATGCGGTCCTGGCCGATGCGATTGGCCGTCTCGATCGCCACGAGTCGATCGGACCGCACGTGGTGCCTGCCGGCTTCATCGAAGGCAAGAGCCAGTTCAATGCCAACGGCGGCATATTGGTGGACAGTCTGGATGCCGCCAAGCAAGCGGTGGATTTCTATGCGCAACGCGGCTATCCGCAGATCAAGATCTACAACTCCTTCAAACCGGAATGGGTGAAGGAAACGGCCGCGTATGCGCACCAGCGCGGCATGCGCGTCAGCGGCCATATTCCGGCATTCATGAAGGCCGAGGATGCGGTCAAAGACGGCTACGATGAGATTCAGCACATCAATCAGGTGCTCTTGAATTTCTACGTCAAGCCCGATACCGATACCCGGTCGCTGCAGCGATTTACGCTCATCGCGGAAAATGCGAATTCGCTCGATCTCGATGCGCAGCCTTTCCAGAATTTGGTCAAGCTGTTCGTCGCACACAAGACGGTCCTCGACCCGACGCTCACCGCATTCGAGGCGCAATTCACGCAGATGCCCGGTGAGATGAACCCGTCGCTTGCCTCAATCGGCGATCATCTTCCCATCACGCTGCACCGGCAGCTTTTCAAGAGCGAGAGCGAGATCACCAAGGAGATGGCGCCGCGATGGCGTGCCTCCTTCGCCAAGATGCTCGCGGCGGTTGCAAGCTTTCACCATGCCGGCCTGCAAATCGTCTCGGGCACCGACGATGTCGCCGGGTTCGCATATCAACGGGAACTCGAGTTGTACGTCAAGGCGGGAATTCCCGCGAACGAAGTGCTGCGAATAGCCACATGGAACGGGGCGACCTATGCCCGTGTGCTCGCCGATCGGGGTTCCATCGAGCGTGGCAAGCGCGCCGACTTGATACTGATCGACGGAGATCCGACGCAAGACATATCGACCATCCGCAACGTTGCGCTCGTGATGCAGGACGGCGACGCCTACTACCCAGCTGAACTGTGGGGCGAACTCGGCGTGAAGCCTTTCGCGCCTGCGCTCATGCCTGAGCGAGGCGCTGTCCGGGGGAATTGAGGGCCCAGTCGACCAACGGGCTCAAGGATTGCCGGCCTTGTTACATAAACCATAACTGAATGGTTATGAATTGCCCAAGCACCGCAGGGCGGTCTGGGTTGCGCCGTGATTGTCCTCTGGAGATGTGATTTAGCGCACAGGGCGCGCATCTTCGGGGTAAATGCGCCGTTTTTGTGCGGATCGGTATTCAGTCTTATGGTCACTAACGATGTAGGCTCTGGCCGATAAATGGACCTCAACAGACACCCATGACGCAACAGCGGCGTACTCCGATCGACGACTCGATAGATCCGGACGATCTATTTCATTCCATCCGATCCCGGATCGCGGAGAGCGAAAGGGCGGCCGAGGGCGACGGGATCTCGGTGGACCTGCTGTTATCCGCGGTCCCAGAGATTCCTAGGGACCCGCGAGCGGCCGTACCCGGAGTACCACCGTCCGCATCTCCACCGTCCGCATCTCCGCCGTCCGGACCTCCACCGGAGCGGCTGGGCAGCGGCTATGTGCTGCGTGGACGATACGTCATTGAATCTCAGGTGGGCAGCGGCGGGATGGGCACCGTTTACAAGGCGCTCGACCGATCGCGCAGCGAGCACAACGAAACCGAACCCCATGTGGCGATAAAAATATTGCACGAGCAGACCCAAGGCCGGCCAGAGGTGGTGTCGAAACTGCGCCGCGAATTTTATTCGGCCCAGGTTCTCTCGCACCCCAGTGTCGTCAAGGTCTATGAGTTGGATCTCGATCACGACTTCTCGTTCTTCACCATGGAGTTGATCGAGGGCGAAAGCCTGTTCAGCGTGATGCAAAAGCTCCATCCGCTGCCGCGCCACTACGTCTGGGCGGTCATTCGCGAGGTGGGAAGGGGTCTTGCGCACGCGCATGACCGCCGTGTGATTCATGGCGACCTGAAACCGCAAAATGTGATGGTCACCAACAATCGGGAACTGCGCATTCTCGATTTTGGAACGTCGTCTGAGTCGGCCACCGCATTGACGCCTGCATATGCGTCGTGCGAGATCCTGGAAGGCCGCGAACCTGATCCGCGCGATGACCTTTTTGCGCTCGCATGCCTATCTTACGAATTATTGGCGGGACAGCACCCATTCGAGCAGCGACGTTCAACCGAGGCGCGCTCGCTCAAGATGACGCCGCAGCGTCCCCCCGGCCTTTCGGGGCGGCAATGGAAGGCGCTCACCGCGGCTCTTTCGTGGGATCGCGCAGATCGTCCGCGTTCGGTGCGAGACTGGCTGGCAGATCTTGCTCTGGACAAAGCACCCTTGGGAGCCATACCGAAGGCGCAGGATTCGAAAGCGCCGCCACTGGCCAAGGGCCATGGGCCGTCTGTATTGATCGCAGTGAGCGCTGCCATCCTGGTCTGCGGCATCACCTGGGCGGTAATGAGTCGGCCCAGGGTCCCGCACGTCGCCGTCGAAGCGGATACCGTTGCAGCCAGTGCGCCCCTGAACGTCGCGCGCGCGATTGCAGATGCCGAGAAGGAAGAGTCACAAGCGTCTGCCGAGGCGGCGCCGGCACCTTCCAAGGCCGTCGTGAAGAGCCGGGCATCCGGCGCGGTGGCCGCAGCCCGGCCGATCGACAAGACCGAAAAGATCGGCGTCGTGTCCGCATTATACTCGATTGGGCGCGGTGGAAAATTCGCTGAAATCCGCGTCTACCGTTCGTCGGGATCAAAAGGCGGTACGAGTGTCGACTGGTGGACGGAGCCCGGCTCCGCACTTGCCGGCACCGATTTCGTGCCGCAGACGCCCGCGACGATATCTTTTCGCGCCGGCGAGCGCACGGTGAGTATTTTCATCAAGCTTCTTCCGAATGCATCGCGCAAGCGGAACGGCGTGTTCTACGTGGTACTCGGCAACCCCAGCAGCGGCAGTTCACTGGGTGCGGTGTCGAAAGCGGCGGTGTCCCTGCAACCATGAAATCGAAGTCGCCTCGATACGGGGTGGCGCGGATGATCTCGAAGTTAGGCCTGGGCTCTCGCACACAGGCCGCAAAGTGGGTGAAGGACGGGCTGGTTCGCGTTAACGGCAGGCTCGTCAAGGATCCCGAATTTCCCGTAAATCCCAGCTCCGATCGGATCGCTGTGGCCGGCCGGGAAGACGCGCCGGCGCGATTGGTCGTAATGCTCAACAAGCCTCGAGGCTTGGTCACCACCACGAGCGATGAGCAGGGCCGCGAAACCGTTTATAAATGCTTTGCGGGTGCCGACCTGCCATGGCTCGCACCGGTCGGGAGACTGGATAAAGCCAGCGAGGGTCTCTTGTTATTCAGCAACGATCCGATGTGGGCCGCGCGCGTTGCGGATCCTTCTTCCGGGCCCGACAAGACCTATCATGTGCAAATCGACCGCTTGCCCGACGCGGCCTTGCTCAGGAATCTCGAGTGCGGCATGACAGTTGACGGCGAGCATCTGGCTGCAAAATCCGCGCGCTGCCTGCGCAGCGGCGAGAAGAATGCGTGGCTTGAAATTGCGCTCGACGAAGGGCGCAACCGGCAGATACGCCGCCTGCTGAGCGCCTTTGACATTGCCGTGCTGCGCTTGGTGCGCGTGCGCGTCGGCGCGCTGCAATTGGGCGATTTGCCCAAAGGTGGATGGCGCGCACTGACTGAGCACGAGATTGAATCGCTGGCCGCCGACGGTTAGGTCCCCGAGCGCAAACGCCGTGCCCGCGATCGCTTCTCTGTCGCTTGTTTTGTTAAATCGCGCGAAGTGTGACGGATTTCATCGGAACGGCCCGATGCATCTCAAAGCCTGCACTGAGATTGAGATCTACAACTAAATTTCCAAATCCTTGTTTCGCTAATGTGGCTTCCTCTTAACGAGTAAACCACGCAAGCATATGTCAACTGGCGCTTTGAGCAGTGGGCGTTTGGCAACCGGCCTGGAGAGGCGCTTTTTCGCGCGTCCTGACAGTTTCTGTTTCTGGCTGCTTGCACTCTTCGTCTCCTTGTTATTCGGGCTCGACGGGCAGAGCCACGCTCAATCAGTCTCGCCCGCGCAGCGCGCGGATACTATTCTCATCGTCAAACACGAGCGCAAGCTGTACTTACTTCGCGATAATTCTCTGCTGCGCAGC
>DATHFB010000280.1:0-6104 GCA_035318305.1 Steroidobacteraceae bacterium
GACTGGTCGATTTTCAACGTGCCGATGGGAAACTGCTGCAAGGCGGAGAGCGAGGAATAACCGGTGCCGAAATCGTCGATGGCGAGGCTCAAACCCATGGCGTACAGCTCGTTGAGAAGGCCGATCGTGCGCTTGGGGTCGGTCATCAAGGTGGTTTCGGTCACTTCCAGCTCGAAGCAGGTGGGCGACACGCCGTGCTTGCGAAACACACTGCGGCAACGTGAGATGAAGCTTCCCTGTTTGAGTTGCCGCAAGGACAGATTGATCGCGATTCGGCCGGGGTGCGGCACCACCTTCTGCCATTCACGGTAGTCGGCGCAGACGCGATTCAGCACCCACTCGCCGATGTCCAAAATCAAACTGGTTTCCTCTGCCAGAGGTATGAAGTGCGAGGGAGAAATATCGCCGTGTCCGGGAAGCCGCCAGCGCAGCAAGGCCTCCGCGCCGACCACGCGTCCGGTGCGCAAATCCACCTTTGATTGATACAGAATGACCAGCTCGTCGCGCTCCAGCGCGCGGCGCAGCTTGCTCTTCAGCATGAGCCTTTCGACCGCCGCAGCGTTCATGCTGGGCACGTAGAATGCGCAAGAATTGCCGCCATTTTGCTTGGAGTGATACATCGCCGCATCGGCATTGCGGATCAGATCGATGACATTCTCGGCATCATAGGGGCAGATCGCGACACCGGCGCTGGCAGTGAGGTAGACCTCCTGCTGATTCACATAGAAGGTCCGGCTGATTTCATCGAGCAATGTCCGGGCCAGAGTTCCCAACGCCGCGCGGTTGTCGGTGTCCACCGGCAGATCGTCGATGAACATGGCGAACTCATCGCCGGCCAACCGGCCGATCACCGCGTCCTTGCTCAAATTCCGCGTGAGCCGTTCGCTCAAGATCTCGAGAGTGCGGTCGCCGGCGGCGTGGCCGAAAGTGTCGTTGACCTCTTTGAACCGGTCCAAGTCCAGGTACAGCAGCGCGAGGGAGCGTTGGTTGCGCCGCGCGCGCGCAATGGCTTGCTGCAGCAAGTGCTGGAACTGCATGCGATTCGGCATTTTCGTGAGCGTGTCGTATCGCGCCAGGTAGCGGATGCGGCGCTCGGCGCGCTTGCGTTCGGTGATGTTGCGCGCGACGTAAATATTGCCTTGAAACTGCGGATCTTCGGAGTCGATCGCCGAACTCGCCATGGAAACCGGGATGGTTTGTCCGCTGGCGGTGCGCAGCACCGTCTCACGCGCTTCCTGCGCGGGTTGCGCCACGTCAAAGGCAGTGCGATGCACCTCGTCGATGAAACCGACCAACGGCTTGCCGACCAATTCATCCGGCGCATAGCCCAACAGCAGCTGAGCGGCTTCATTGCAGCTTTTGACGAGGCCGTCCGGAGAGGTGACGAAAACGGCGTCGCTCAAGCTGTTGAGCACGGTGTTCAGATAATTCTTGGTGATCGTGGTTTCGTTCAGGTTTTGCCGCATGCGCTCGAGCGCAAATTGCAGATCCCCGAGCTCGTCGCGGCGCACGACTGCGAGCGGCCGCGTGTAGTCACCGTCGCCGATTCGATCGGCGCTCTTCACCAGCGCCGCAATCGGACTGGAGAGCTGGCGGGCAATGAACCAAGCGCCGAGCAATCCTAAAATCACCAGCGGCAACGCGATGCTTGCGAGCACGCCGCGAACGCGCTTGGTCTGCACGCCCTGCTTGCTCAGCAACTGCGCGTGGATGCTGGAAAGAGTTTCTTGCATCTGAGCGCGGCTCATCCAAATTTCGAGAGCGCCGGCGCCCTGCATCTCGGTCCGTAGAACGAAGGGACCTGCGGTCGTCGGCCGCGCCTCCTGGTTGCTTCCGGAGTAAAGAATATTTTCGCGTGCGCCCCATATCTCGACGCGTTCGATGTCGCGCTCATCGAGCAATCTGGTGGCGATCGCGGCAACGGCTGCGTTGTTGCCTGCCTTGAGCGCCGGCGCCAGAGAGGAGCTGGTGATGTTGCTCAAGGACCGGCCGCGCGCCTCGAGGTCCGACTCGAGCTTCTGCTGGACCGTGGCATAGGTGAGCTGATTGGCGTCGGCCGTATTGACGCGGTGCTCGTAATAGGCGAGGCCGCCCAAAATCAGCGCAAGCACGGCGCTGACCCCTAGGGCTAGGAGCAGATAACTGGTTTTAAGGCTGCGGGCCATCGATTGTCCTGTCCCCCCGTCTCTTAACCGACAATCATACCCGTTCAGGCCAACCCCCATAAGGGGCGAGGGTACAATCGGGGCCCCTATGCGCATTGACATATATTCCGACACCGTCTGTCCGTGGTGTTATTTGGGAAAGCGCCGCTTCGACCTGGCGCTGGCGGCGCGCCCGCAATACGAGCCCATTGTCGTCTGGCGGCCGTTCGAGCTGAATCCGGACGTGCCCGTAGAGGGCGTCGACCGTGAGACCTACATGGCGGCCAAAATGCCGGATCAAGCCCTCCTGGAACAGTCGCATGCGGAACTCGAGCGCCAAGGGGAGGCGAGCGGCATTCGATACCGCTTCGATCTGATCAATCGCGTCCCCAATACCCGCCGCTCTCATCTCTTGATCGCCCATGCAGCTCGGCGCGGCCTGCAAGCAGCGGTCAAGGACCGCATCATGCGCGCCTACTTCGAGGAGGGCTGCGACATCGGCGACCCGGACGAACTGGTGCGCTTGGGCAGCGAGGTCGGCTTGAGCGCGGCGGACGCCCGCAACGCATTGATTCTGCGGATTGGCCAGGATGGCGTGGTTGCCGCCGAGCGCCACGCGGCGGTTTTGGGAATTACCGGCGTGCCTACCTACATTTTCGACGGCCAATACACGATTTCCGGCGCGCAGGAAGTGGGGGTTCTCGCCCGGGTGTTCGATCAAGTGGCTGATTTTGCCTCCGCCCGCGGCGTGGCCTCATGAATGACGGCGAGCTGACGGGGCAAGCGCGCACGCATATTTCGGCCGTTGCCGATCCACAGTGCCTGTTGCACGAGCAGGTGGTGATGCCCTTCCTCAATTTGCGCCGCGCGGCCCAGGCCGATGGCATCGACTTGCTGCCGATGAGCAGTTTCCGCGATTTTGGCCGCCAACTGGCCATCTGGAACGGAAAGTTCAGCGGCGAGAGGCCTATGTACGATGCGGCGGGGCTCGCGCTCGACCCCGGCGCGTTGACGCCTGCGGAGCGGATCGATGCCATTTTGCTGTGGTCGGCGCTGCCGGGCGCCAGCCGCCATCATTGGGGCACGGATCTGGATCTGGTCGATGGCAAGGCTGCTGCCGCGGGATATCCGATCAAACTCACGCGCGAAGAATTTGCGCCCGGTGGGCCTTTTGCAGCGCTCGACCGGTGGTTGGAGGCGCACGCCGCTCGTTTCGGTTTCTTTCGCCCCTTCAGGGGCCTGCGGTCCGGCGTGCAGCCCGAACCCTGGCATTTCAGCTTTGCGCCGATTGCCGAAAAGGCCCGGCGAAGTTTAGGCCCGGCAGTTTTGCGTGCGGCCATCGCCGGTGCGCCGTTATTGGGGAAGGAAGCCGTGCTCGCGCGTCTGGATGAGCTGCACGCTCGGTATGTTGCGACCATCGATCTGCCGTAAGGCACGCCTGGTACTTCGACACTGTGATTATGACCGGTTGGCGTCGCGCTCGCCCGGTAGTGTAAGTAGCCTCGAGGCAACGAAAGACCCAGTTGCCTCGCGGCTACTTACACTTCCTGACGAATACTCGAACCGATCAGCATCACTATGCTGACGCTACCGGCGGGCGTTGGACGACAACTGACTTTCCGGCCGACGAGCACGAATGAGGCCACACGACCGAGAGCCACTGGAATTCGTCCTCCTGCACCGTGATGTTGAGCGGTCCAGGCGAAAGAAGCACCGCTCAAATTCACGGTGCCGAGGTGCTACGCCCAGAGCGCTTTCAGCCGATTCAGCATCAAGCCGCGCACCTGGCCGATCTGGGTGTCGTCGGATGTGAACAGGGGCGGATTACGCCGCAGCATGGGCCAACGCTCGGTGCGCAGCACGCGGTGCAGATAGCCCAAGTTGCGCTCGATAGCCTCGAGATAAGGATTCTTGCCGCCGAACAAGCATTCGAGGTAGCGGTAAGCGTGCTCGAACTCACCCTCGAGGCGCGCGACGAAAGTTTCGCGCACGAACTCAGGCGTTTGGCGCAACAGATCCAGCCCCGAGCTGTAGCGAACCCGCAGCGAGCCATCGCCGGCCGTCGTGGCCGCAACGCCGCCCAGCACGAATTCCGGATAGAGCCGATCGCGGCATTTCTCCAAGTAGCAGCGATCCGCCATTTGGGCGATCAAATCCGCAGTGCCCAACAGGTGCCCCAGCTTGCGATCCTTCGGATCGGCGAGCTGAATCATATTGAGCTTGATTTCATAACCAGTGAAATGAACGATCCGCGTCGCCACCGGCACCCAAGTCTCGAGGCCGATGCTCGGCAGGTAGCGCGCGAGGAAACGCGCGCTGCGCGTCACGTGATAGAGGGTGAACTCAGCGCCATTGCTGTGCTGGCGGTCTTCGAATTCCCGGATGTAGCCGGCGTCATGAAACAGCGAGGTCACCAACGCCATGACCGCGCGCTCGCCGCCGAAGCGCAAGCGGCTCTCGACGGTGCGCTCATAGCCGACCAGCAGCCGCGCCATGGCAAGCGTCATGTCGAGCGAGTGCTGTCTATCGTGGTAAAGGGTGTCGACGCCGTGATAGCCGGGCATGCGGCCGGTAAAAAGCTTGTCGAAGTCTTCGAACGCAACGGCGAGCTTGTCGAAGGATTCAGACGGCCATGCGGTTGTAAAGAGTTCCCTGACCGCTGCGGCTACAGCAGCCGTGGAACTGACTTGGACGGAGTTCGCAACGTCGAAGTCGTTACGTCGGAGGTCATACATCGCACTGAGTTTAGGCTTTAAGGGCCGCAAGCGCCATGTAACTACTTCTCCTTGTGGACGTGGCTCACAGTATTAAGTAAAACTCCGGGCCGGAGGGGCGCCTGGAAATCCGCATTTAGTAAACTTTGATGCCCCCGAATTTGTCCTTTACGCGCCGCGCCAGCGTCGCGTAACCCAGCCAAAATCCGCACGCCAAGCCGATGAGGAGGGCGATGCCGGCGATCACCGGCCACACTGTCTCCGCGGGAGCCTGGATGGCGGTAAGCGGACCCGTGGCCGGCTGCGCAGGCGCCGCCGGCGATGTCGCGCCGCCGCGTGCCGCAGCCAGCTCGCTTTGCCTTGCAGCAAGTTCTTGTTTGAGCCGCGCCACCTCGCTGCGCGCCGCCGCCTCGGCCAGGGCGGGTGTGGTGGCGCGGGTGCGATCAAGCTCCTCTTCGAGCCGCTTGACGCGAACCACGGCCGGTTCCGTGGCTGTCAGGAAGGCCGTTTTCACCCAGCCGGTGGTTCCGTCGGCCAGACGTACTTGGGTGAAATCGCCGTTTTGCGCCAGCGTCTCGACGCTGGTTCCCGAGTGCAGGGTGGCCAATCGTTGACCTTGGTTGTTCTGTTCGGCATAGACGCCGAGCACCAGCTCGTCGCTCACGTAAGCGGTGGCCGCCACCCCCCGCACCGCCACCAGCACCAGCACCAGCAGCAACGCGGCCGGCCGCTTCACGCGGCGATTCCGGTTTGTTTGAGCAAGGGCCGCACGTCGGGCTGGCGCCCGCGAAATCGAACGAACGCGTCCATGGCATCGACGCTGCCGCCGCGGGCGAGGATGGATTCGCAAAACCGCTCCGCCGTCGTGGCGTCGAAAACGCCGGCTTCCTCGAATGCCTCGAAAGCATCGGCGGCCAGCACTTCGGCCCATTTGTAACTGTAGTAACCGGCCGCATAGCCGCCGGCAAAAATGTGCGCGAAGCTGGCGGGCATGCGATTGAACGGCGCGGCCGGCACCACGGCCACCCGCCGCCGCACGGCTGCCAGGGTCTCGGCGACATTCGCTCCCAGCTTGGCATCGAAATTTGCGTGCAGTTCAAAATCAAAGGTGGCGAGTTCGATTTGCCGCAGCGTGTCGAGCGCGGCGTTGAAGGTGCGCGTACCGAGCAGGCGCTGCAGCACGTCGACGGGCAGAGACTCGCCGGTATCGATGCGCGCCGAAATCAGCGGCAGCACCTCGGCTCGC
>DATHFB010000281.1:0-17896 GCA_035318305.1 Steroidobacteraceae bacterium
GAACTGAAGACCGGCAATTTGCTGACCGGCCAGAAGTTCGTGGCGCTGGACATGCACCGCGATGCGCCGAAGGACCGTGTTGACTGGATGGATCAACCTGCGATATTCCCGACCATCTCGGGCGGTCTCGAAGATATCCAGGATTCGGTTGGCATCATCGCAAAAAAGCTCAGCAAAGTACCCTTCGATCAGCTTTCCGCACGCCTCATGAGCGCCATGGCCTCGCTTGATCAGACATTGAAGAGTGCGGATCACCTGCTGCAAAACGTTGACGGCAATCTTGCGCCGCAAGTCCAATCCACGTTGGCCGAAGCGCAGGCGGCGCTGAAGAACGCCAAGGAACTGCTGGGTCAAGACGCACCGCTCGAGAACGATCTCGGTTCGACGTTGCTGCAGGTATCCCGAGCTGCAAAGTCCATCAGCGCGCTGGTCGATTATCTCGAGCGCCATCCTGAATCTCTGTTACGCGGCAAACCGGCAGGTGACCACCCATGAAATCGCTGCCGCTCGTTGTTTGTGTTCTGATCCTTGCCGGCGGCTGTGCCGCGCGCCAGCACGATCATTTTTACGTCCTGGACGCCCGGCCTGCGGGCGCCAGGGAATCGCGCACACAATTCGATCGGCAGGTTACCTTGCGTGTAACCGTGCCTTCGCTCGTCGATCGCGGGGAAATGGTTCTGCAGACGCAGAGCGGCGTGACGGTGTTGGATCATGAACGCTGGGCCGCACCGCTTGCCGACCTGGTGACGGCGACACTGGGCCAGGACATAGAGCGCCGCCGCGGCGATCTTGTGGTGCTGCCCAGGAGCGCAGATCAGGCGGGCATCCCCATCACGCGAATTGCGCTCGAAATCGATCAAGTGACGGCGCGTCTCGGCGATCAAGTCAGCATCGAGACCCACTGGCGTATCACCGATGCCCGAACCGGCAAGGTGTCGATCGGCCGCGACGTATTATCGAGTTCGCAGCGGCCTCAAAATTATACGGAGATAGCGTCTGCGCTCAGCGATTGCATCGCGCTCTTGGCGGAGCGCCTGGTCCGGGAAATCCCGGCGGCATGACTCCGAATGCATGCAAACGGGCGCTTCGATTGCCGAAGCGCCCGCATATACATGCCTCAAACCGGTCCGTCCGCTACGGCTCGACCGTGATGTCGTTGTGAACGG
Organism: Steroidobacteraceae bacterium; assembly: GCA_035318305.1. Classification (GTDB taxonomy): domain Bacteria; phylum Pseudomonadota; class Gammaproteobacteria; order Steroidobacterales; family Steroidobacteraceae; genus Bog-1198. The sequence continues at coordinate 1,167 of DATHFB010000281.1, forward strand.
AATTTACGCCTTCCGTGTTCTTGGCAATCATCGCGGCTAAGTCGCTGGCATCCTTTGTCGGTGCCCGGCCACTCAACCAAACCACACCATTCTCATCGGTGTCCACTTTGATTCTCGTCAGTGTCGACAGATGCTTGGCTGCCAACTTCGCCTTCACCTTGGTCGTGATCGCCGAATCTTTGATGTAGTGATGCGATTCCGTGGCGCCGGGCTCGTCGGCCATGGCCAGCGGTGCGCACGCCACGCCTAGCGCAACCATGCCGCATAAAATAATGTGTTTCTTCATCATTCCTCCTCAAAGTTTTATGTAGCCTGTCGGCTATGCATTTTCTCAGGCGTATCGTGATCGTTAACCGTCGGTTTATCTGTAGGCGGCGAAAGTGACCCCGTGACGGTCATATCCCACACGTGCCGTATTGCGCAAATCAAGCATTTGCGGCGGGCCGCTCGCCGCGCCGGCTTGCGTCCTCGAGCTTTTTCCCGGGCATCGACAGGAGGCGTGCAGTATTGACCAGCGCCATGTGCGTCAACGCCTGGGGAAAATTTCCGAGCATTCGCCGCGCGCGCGGATCGTACTCCTCGGCGAACAGACCCACATCGTTGCCCAGCGCCAGCAGGCGCTCGAACAGTGCCTCCGCTTCAGTGCGCCGTCCGGTGAGCAGATAGCTGTCCGCCAACCAGAAGGAGCACGCTAAAAACGCTCCCTCGCCTGCCGGCAACGCATCGACATTGGTAGCCGTGGAGTAGCGCAGCACCAGGCCATCGACCATCAAGTGCTTCTCGACAGCGGCAATCGTGCCGATCACGCGCGGATCGTCGGCGGCCAAGAACCCCACTTGGGGAATCAACAGCAGGCTGGCATCGAGAAAATTGCTTTCATACGACTGAACAAATGTGTTGTTGTCCGCATCGAAACCCTTATCGCACACTTGGGCATGAATGCAATCGCGCAGCTCACGCCAAGTCTCCACCGGACCCTCGAGCCCCTCCTTTTCGGCATCCTTGACGGCCCGGTCGAAGGCAACCCATGCCATGATTTTCGAATGCGTGAAATGCTGCGGCGGGCCGCGAATCTCCCAGAGCCCTTCGTCCGGCCGCTCCCAATAGGTCTCGAGAAATCTCAGCAGCGCAATCTGCACCTTCCATGCGTGGGGGTGCGGGTCCAGGTCGGCGGCCCGCGCCAGATGCAGGCAATCCATCACCTCGCCGTACACATCCAGTTGGCATTGGCTCGACGCGGCGTTGCCGATTCGCACAGGCTTGGAGGCCTCGTAACCGGGAAGCCAGGGCAATTCAACCTCGTCGAGGCGCCGTACTCCGGTCACGCCGTAGACAATTTGCAAGTCGCCGGGGGAACCGGCCGCGGCGCGCAGCAACCATTCGCGCCACGCCGTGGCTTCTTCGTTGTAGCCGGCGAGCAGCAAGGCGTTCAAGGTAAATGTGGCGTCTCGCAACCAACAATATCGATAGTCCCAGTTGCGAACGCCGCCAGGCTGCTCGGGCAACGAAGTCGTGGCGGCCGCGACCAGTCCTCCGGTGGGCTCATAGGTCAGCGCTTTCAGGGTGATCAGAGAACGCGACACGGAATCGCGCCAGCGCCCCCTGTAGCGGCAACGACGGGACCACTTGTGCCAGTGCGCCGCGGTGTTCTTCAGCGCCTTGCCGGCATCAATGGCAGGCCGTGTCGCGAAATGAGAAGGTCGATAATTCAGAACGAAGGTTTCATGTTTGCCCTTGCGGACCGAAAATTCCGCCACGGTTTTCATGTTCTCCCCTTCAACCGCCACCGAAGAGCTCAGCTCGAGCGTGTCCGGTCCCGCGGTAATCAGCATCAGGTCGTCTGCCCGCCGCACCCACGGAACGATGGATCCGTAGTCAAATCTGACGACGAGTTCCATGCGCAGCGCCACGGTGCCGGTCAATCCCTGCACGATGCGCACGACGTCCCAGCGCTCGTCCGACATCGGCATAAAATCGATCACTCGAACACTGCCGCGCGAGGTATGAAAATCGGTTTCCAGAATCAAGGAGTCGCGCCGGTAGCGGCGCTGCACGCTTTTCACCTTGCCGGCCGGTGCCAGCAACCAGCGGCCGTGCTCGGGGCCGCCCAGCAATGCTGCGAAACAGGCGCCTGAGTCGAATCGGGGGAAACAAAGCCAATCCATCGAACCGTCGCTGCCGATCAAGGCAGCGGTGTGACAGTCGCCGATCAAGGCATAGCTCTCAATCGGCAGCGGCATTGGCGGCTACGGTTTGATTTTCTTCAGATGCCTCTCCCGCACTTCGTTGGGATTCTTGGGGTCGTCGGGGTCATTATCGAACCCCCCCGGCTTTGATGCGGTATCCGCCCGGTTTTCCTCTTCCGCCTGGCGCTGGTCCTTGGATTTGCCCTTGTCGACAGCGGGACGGGGCGATTCGGACGTGGCAGTGGACAGCGAAGCGTGCATGCTGATACCTCCATTTTGATGGGCCCGATCAGCTTGCGCTCCGGCCGCCGGCTTAGGATAGGGGCTCTCGCCGAATCGCGTGCAGGACGATTCTGACCTCGAACCACGGAGCGGCCGACTTGCGGCTCATGCCAGGCGCGCATAGCGTGTGTGCGATGGAAGACGCCTCCCCTGACCACGATGATCGGCTGAAGGATTTCTTCGCGCGCCACGGCGGCGCGAGCACGCGCCCGATGGGCAAAGGTCAATCCGGGGGCGGTGTACAAGGCTGGTCGGAGGTGTATGCCAACGATGGCTACGCCCTGCGCTGTGACTGGTCGACATTTGGGAGCCGCGAAGAAATGAACTACTCGGAACTCGCGCCTCGCTGAAGGCTCCGACCCGGCTAGCTGGCCATGCGCCGCTATGAGCGACGCATGGCATCCAGCGCCTAACGACCCTGCCGCTCCTCTCGCCGCTCCTCCTTGGCATTCTTGTTCATGTCGCTCTTGATATCGTTCTTGACGTCGCCGTACTTCGCCTGAGCGGCGCCGGCCGCCTTATTCACCGCGCCTTTGACCCGCTGTGTCGTGCTGCCCACCGCTTTGCCCGCGACTTCCTGAACCTTGCCCGCAGCTTCCTTGACGCGACCCTCGACTTGATCTTTGTTAATGCCCATGATCTGTCTCCTACGCATATCGCCGGCAAACGGCCGACACGTGTGTCTCGAGCGGACGATGTTACTCAGCGCTATTTTGACGGCTGTAGGATCGAGAAGTGTTGCGATGTGGGAATTTCGCGCGATGGCGCCGTCGCGAATTGCAGTACCATATAGGCCGACCAACGCACCATAAGGGATGACCATGCTATCTCGACGAGCTTTTCTACGAAGCGCAGCCGCGGCGTCATTGGCCGCCAGCACTGCGTATGCGGAAACCTCGCCCAAACCCACGCTCAAGTCGATGACCGCCGACGCCAAGCCGATTTCTGTCGAGGAACGGCGCGAGCGCATCGCCAGAGTGCAGACACTGATGGCGCAACGGAAAATTGCCGCCCTGCTGGTTGAACCCGGTTCCAGCCTGGATTACTTCACGGGAATCCGCTGGCATCGCTCCGAGCGAACGACGCTTGCAATCATCCCGGCGAGCGGCCAGGTGCTGGTCGTAACGCCGGCCTTCGAGGAGCCCTCGGTGCGCGAGACGCTGCAAATCGGCGGCGACGTGAGGCCGTGGGATGAACACGAAAGCCCTTTCGCCAAGATAGTGCAAGGCCTGAAGGACCGAGGCATCGACTCCGGGCTGCTCGCCGCGGAATCGACCATTCGCTTCTTCATAGTCGCGGGGATCCGTCAAGCATCGGACGTGTACGACATCATCCCTGCCGATCCTCTGGTACGGGCTTGCCGGCTCGTCAAATCTCCCGCGGAATTGGCACTGCTGCAAGTGGCTAACGACGTGACCATCGAAGCGCTCCGCCGGGTCCACGCTCAGGTCGCCCGAGGCATGAGTGCAGCGGATATCTCGTCTCTGATGGACCATACGACGCTTGCTCTCGGCGGTGCGCCCGAATTTTCCATGGTTCTTCTCAATGAGGCGTCGGCTTTTCCTCATGGCTCGGTTAAACCGCAAAAGGTGCGCGAAGGATCGGTGATTCTCATGGACTGCGGTTGCGCGGTGCATGGCTACCAATCCGACATCTCGCGCACGTGGGTGTTCGGCGAGGCAAGTTCCCGACAACGCAAGGTGTGGAATACGGTGAAGCGCGGCCAAGAAATCGCATTGGAAACGGCGAAGATCGATGCGCCGGTAGGCAGCATCGATGATGCCGTTCGCAAATACTATGAAACTGAGGGGTGGGGTCCTGGATATCGATTGCCTGGTCTTTCGCACCGCACGGGCCATGGCATTGGTTTGGACGTGCACGAACCTGCCTATCTGGTGCACGGCGATGCAACGCCGCTGCAAGCGGGAATGTGTTTTTCGGATGAACCGGGCATCTATATTCCCGGTGAGTTCGGCATCCGGCTGGAAGACTGTTGGTTCATGTCCGCCTCCGGGCCGAAGCCGTTCACTCATTTGGCCAAATCACTGGAAGATCCGATCTAGTCCGGAGCCTGCGTGATCGCGCTCCTGTCACTCGCTGTTTGGGTTTACTTGTTCTTCGGTCACGGCGGATTCTGGCGGTCCCGGCCGCAATTGCCGCCCGCCCGCCCCAGCGAGTTTCCGGACGTCGACATCATCGTTCCCGCGCGCGATGAGGGTGAGACCATTGCCGCAGCAGTAGCTTCGCTCCTTGCCCAAGACTATACGGGCCGCTATCGGGTGATCTTGGTCGACGACAATTCGACGGATGACACGGCCGCATTGGCAGGTGCGGCCGCCAACCTGCAGATAGTCCGTTTGCACACCAAACCGTCCGGCTGGTCAGGAAAACTGTGGGCGCTGCATGAGGGGGTGGCGGCGAGCCGCGCACCCGTGTTGTTGTTCACGGACGCCGATATCGTTCACGAACGAGGACATCTGTCATCCTTGTTGGCGCAGTTGCTGGCGGCTCGACTTGACCTCGTCAGCGAAATGGTGCGCCTGAATTGCAGCAGCTTCGCGGAGCGCGCGCTGGTGCCCGCATTCGTTTATTTTTTCCAGATGCTCTATCCATTTGCAAAAGTGAACGATCCGCGATCGGCCGTGGCCGCGGCCGCCGGCGGTACCGTCTTGATCCGCCGTGAAGCTCTTGAGCGGATCGGCGGGGTGGAGGCGATCCGCGGCGCACTCATCGATGATGTGGCGCTGGCAAGGGCAGTAAAGCAAGGTGGAGCTATTTTTCTCGGCCATTCGGGCCTCGCGACATCGGTGCGGCGCTATCCGGGTTTTGTCGACGTGTGGCGCATGATCTCGCGCACTGCGTTCACTCAACTGCGCTATTCCGCATGGTTGTTGGGACTCACGATCGCCGGGTTGACGGTGGTGTGGCTCGTGCCGCCGTGGGAACTTGCCTTCGGCAGCGGTTGGCATCGCGCCTGTGGATTGGCGGCATGCGCCCTTGCCGCCGCAAGCTTCGTACCTACTTTGGCGCGATACCGGCGCAGCAAAGCATGGGCGCTGGCGTTGCCCTTGATCGCGCTGTTCTACATGGCAGCGACAGCGGCCTCAGCGGTAAACTATTGGCGAGGAAAGGGCGCGAACTGGAAGAATCGCGCCTATCAGTAGCCTCTCGTGGTGCGGGACGTGGGCGCCGGCAGTTCCTTCAGAGCCTGTGCCTTGATCGTAAAGCCATCGATGCTGACCTCGTGGGGAACGCAGTCGGTGCGATAGCTCAGCTCGCGCAGGCTGAAATTTTTGGAGATGAGATCTTTCATCTGGTCGATGAGTTCGCAATCACCCCGGCCCATGAAATTGGGATGCGTCGAATTTACCAACACCGGCATCCACTGCGCTTGCACCGTATCGTTCGCATCGGAGCTCGGCGAGAGCGTATAGAAATCGACTTCGATAATGGCGTTGTGGCCCGGAACGCTGGGTCCGTTCGGGCAGCCCATCGCGCTTACTTTGGCATCCTTGCGCGCACCGAGATGCAGCAGCAGAGAGCGGACGTTGGTTTCCAAGCCGTCGCAGCTATACAGCGCAGTGATGCCGTAATAGGTGAAACTGACATGGTGGTGCTGCCACGCACCGGTCACGACTTGCCCGCTTGCCTCCGCGGGAGCAGCCGCCCTGCTGCCGGTTCCCGAAGAGAGAGCGACGAGCGCGACAAGCGCAGCGATTGAGGAGGCCGAAAATGATTTGCTGCGTTGCATGACTAATTATAGACCCGCATGCAGGGTGAGCAGTTCAATTGCAGCCCTGTGCGGCAACCGCGGGATGGTGGGTGTTGGCTTCCACGACGGTGATGGCGGTCATGTTGACCAGACGGCGCACCGTCGCCGCGGGCGTGAGAATATGAGCCGCCGCTGCGCAACCCAGCAGAATCGGGCCAACCGCCACGTTTTGGCCGGCGGCGGACTTCAGCAAGTTGTAAGCAATGCTGGCGCTGTCAAGGTTCGGGCACACCAACAAATTCGCCGCGCCATGCAGCGTGCTGGTCGCCAGTATGGCGCGCCGCGCTGCTTCATCGAGCGCGCAGTCCCCGTGCATCTCTCCGTCCACCTCCAGCTCCGGCATGCGCGCTCTCAGCAGCGCCAAAGTGGCGCGCATCTTCAGTGCCGAGGGGGCGTTGCTGGATCCGAAATTGGAGTGAGACAGCAGCGCAACCTTGGGCACCAGACCGAATGCGGATAATTGATCGGCCGCGAGCTGCGTCAGCTCGGCAAGTTGTTCGGCGCTCGGGTCGAGATTGACGTGTGTGTCGACGATGAATACCTGGCGGCCGGGGAGTATCAGTCCGGTCATGGTGCCGTACACCGTGGCTCCTGCGCGGTGGCCGATCACTTGATCGATGTAGTGCAGGTGCCGCGCCGTGGTACTGATGGTTCCGCAGATCATGCCGTCTGCCTCGCCTTTTTTCAGCAGCATGGCGCCTATCAAGGTCGTGCGCCGGCGCATTTCCAGGCGGGCGTATTGCGCTGTCACGCCGTTGCGCTCGGTCAGTGCGTGATACGCCTGCCAATACTCTCGAAAGCGCTCGTCCTGCTCGGGATTGACGATTGTGAAATTCTCGCCGACGCGCAGCCGCAGGCCATGGCGCTTCAGGCCGCGCTCGATGACCGCCGGGCGTCCCACCAAGATCGGCGTCGCCAACTTTTCGTCCACCACGATCTGCACGGCCCGCAGCACCCGCTCGTCCTCGCCTTCCGCGTACACAATTCGACTGCGCTGCGTCGCCGCCTTGCGGGCCGCAACGAAGATGGGCTGCATCAGGGTGCCGCTGTGGTAGACAAATTGCAGCAGCCGCTGTCCGTACGCTTCCAAGTCCAGGATGGGCCGGGTTGCCACTCCCGATTCCATGGCGGCCTTCGCCACGGCCGGCGCGATCTTGACGATGAGCCGTGGATCAAACGGCTTGGGGATCAGATAGTCCGGGCCAAATGCCAAATCCTCCATGCCGCCATAGGCCGCTGCGACAATGTCGCTTTGCTCCTGCCGCGCGAGCTCTGCGATGGCATGCACCGTGGCGATCTCCATCTGCCGCGTAATGGTCGTTGCGCCCACATCGAGCGCGCCGCGGAAAATGAACGGAAAACACAGCACGTTGTTGACTTGGTTGGGATAGTCGCTGCGACCTGTCGCAATCACCGCGTCGTCGCGCACCGCCCTGGCCTCTTCCGGCAGAATTTCCGGTGTCGGATTGGCAAGCGCGAGGATCAAAGGCCTGGCCGCCATCATTTTGACCATTTCCTGGGTCAGCACGCCGCCCGCGCTCAAGCCCAGGAAAATATCGGCGCCGCCGATCACTTCCGACAACGTGCGGGCATTGGTGGCTTGCGCAAAGCGCGCTTTCTCCGGATCCATCAGCTCGCGCCGGCCCTCGTAGACCACGCCTGCCAGATCCGTCAACCAGACGTTTTCGCGCGTAAGGCCCAAGTCCAGCAACAAATCCACGCAAGCGAGCGCCGCCGCGCCGGCGCCGCTGACCACCATTTTCACTTGCGCAATATTCTTCCTGACCACCTGCAAGCCGTTGAGGCACGCCGCGCTCACAATTATGGCGGTGCCATGCTGATCATCATGGAACACCGGAATTTTCATGCGTCTGCGCAGTTCGCGCTCGACGATAAAGCACTCCGGAGCCTTGATGTCCTCGAGGTTTATGGCGCCGAAAGTAGGCTCGAGCGCGGCAATCACCTCGATTAATTTCTGCGGATCCCGCTGTTCGATTTCGATGTCGAACACATCGATTCCCGCAAATTTCTTGAACAGTACCGCTTTGCCTTCCATGACCGGCTTTGCTGCCAACGGGCCGATGGCGCCGAGGCCCAGTACGGCGGTGCCGTTGCTGATGACGCCCACCAAATTGCCCCGCGCGGTGAAGCGAAAGACATTCAATGGATCTTCGACAATGGCTTCACAGGCGGCGGCAACGCCCGGCGAATACGCCAGGGCCAAATCGCTTTGATTCAGCAATTGCTTGGTTGCGGTTATCGATAATTTCCCCGGAGTGGGGAATTCGTGATAGTCGAGCGCTTGCTTCTTGAGCGCTTCCTTGATTTCGTCTCTCTTCATAGATCCGCGTTTGGGTGGCACGTTAACGCGGCATTATAGCCGCTCAGCGCACGGCCTGCCCGAGGACGCTACGCGGCTTGGTGCTTGCGGCGCACGGGCCTGGCGCGCCGCTGCGAGCGCGAACCCAAAGCATAGGTAAACACGTGAGTAAACTCAGCGCCGAGCAGAAAGATCTGTGCGGAATAGTAGATCCACAACAGAAGCACCATGACGGAGCCCGCCGCGCCATATGCCGAACTGAGCGAGCTGCGCCCGAGGTAAAGGCCGATCAACTGCTTGCCTACGGTAAACAGGCACGCGGTGACCAGTCCTCCGATCCAAACGTCGCCCCAGGCAATGTCCTCGCGCGGCACGAACTTATAAATCATCGCGAACAGAACCGTGGCCAAGCCAAGGCTCAGCACGAGATCGAGCGCAGGCAGTATCACGCTCCACTGCACCAAAAATGTTTGGAACCAGGCACCCAATGCGCTGAGAGCGGCGCTGACAACGAGGGAGACCATCAGCAGAAAACCGACACCCAGTATCAGGCCCACCGACAGAATGCGCGACCGCAATATCCGCCACCACGCCACTGAACTTTTCTCGGGAGATTTCCAGATATAGTCCAGCGTCTTCTGCAGTTCTCCAAATACGCTGGTGGCGCCGATCAGCAGGGTCACAACGCCGATGGCCGCAGCAATTCCCTTCAGTCCACTTTGATGCGCACTGGCCAACAAGCTCTGCACCGCCTTGGCTCCGGCGTCGCCGAGCAATCCCCGCATCTGGTCCAGCACCTGAGTCTCAGCGACATTCGGACCAAAAACGGACCCGGCCACAGCCATCGCAATCACCAAGATCGGCGCGATGGAGAACAAGGTGTAAAACGCCAGGGCCGCACCGAGGCTCGACGCGTTGTGTGTGATCCAATCAGAGACCGTATCGCGGACGACGCCCCATACTGCCTTTAGGGGTGGTGCATCGCGTCGCGGTATGGATTCGGTCGCCATCCGGGAACCATGTAACTATGCAGGCGGCACGGACAGGGGCGAAAGCCCCGGTACTGCGTCGGTATCGACCTACCCGCCGCGCCGATGCTGGGCGAGCAACAGTCCTGCAACAACGCCCGTTGCCGCCACCGCGCCCGCGATGCGGTACGGCGAGCGCCGGACAGCGGACTGTGTCCGGCCTTGCAGGCCTCCCACATCCCGCCGGACTTCCGCCGCCATGTCGGTTGCGACCCATTTAATGAGGGCCGCACCCATAAAAAGGTTCGCCGAATACTTTAGTAATGTTGCGACACTCATGGTTGTGACACTCATGACTGCGCCGGGAAGCCGGCCCGCTAACGATGCTGGCGGCGCTGAGCCTCCACCAGCGGATGGATCTCGAAGACGTTGGTACGCTGCGGGGAACCGCGCGAACTTGAAATACCGTTTTCATTGGCCGCCAAGCGCGAATCGCCCAGGTTGAAATAATATTCAAGATGATGATGCCTGCGGACGAACAAGAACAGATTACCCCGGGCGGACAAGTGGTTGAGCATGAGCACCAATATAACGTTCTGCCGTCACTCCGGTCTGTCATCCATGTTTGGAAGCTCCTGTAGGATAGCCGGACGGCGCCGTGTCCCGCCCCCGCCGCCTTCGTGGCGCAGAAATGCGAGTACCAAAGTCTCGGCCTTGCGGGCAGAAGCCGCGCTGAGCTTGCCATCGATGACATCGTGAATGCTTCCCGAGCGCCAACTGTCGAAGACGGCCGGATTGATATACGACTTACGGCAGACGGCAGGCGTGTTGCGCAGCTCAGCAGCAACCTCTTTTACCACGTCTGCGATTTTCTTTTTGAAGGCATGCTCGCTCGGGATTTCCGGCAGCGGCGTGCGTGCGAGCAGGGTGATGGCGTGCAAAGTCGCACCCCATGTCCGAAAGTCCTTGGCGGTGAAATCATTCCCCATCGCTTCGCGCAGGTAGTCGTTGACCTGGCCCGAATCGATGGGACAGCGCTGCCCGTCGTCGTTGATGTATTGGAATAGGTGCTGACCGGGTATTTCCTGACAGCGGCGCACGATCTTGGCGATGCGTTTATCATCGATCAGAATTTCATGCTGTACGCCGCCCTTCCCGCGGAAATTCAGTACCGCACGGCCGTCGCGGATGAAGGTGACGTGACGGTTGCGAAGCGTCGTGAGTCCAAAGCTCTTGTTGTCGCGCGCGTACTCCGTATTGCCGACGCGAATGCGGGTGGCGTCCAGCAGGCTGACCACGACGGCCAGCACTTTCTCGCGCGGCAGACCCGGCAACGCCAAGTCGCGCTTGAGAACGCGCCGCAGCTTGGACAGCTGTTCTCCAAAGGAAACCATTCTCTCGAACTTTGCGCTGTCGCGCAGTTCGCGCCACTCGGCGTGATAGCGGTATTGCTTGCGCCCGCGCGCATCCCGGCCGGTCGCTTGCAAATGACCGCGCGGTTTCATCGTGATCCAGACATCGCGATACGCCGGGGGAATCGCCAGGCGCGCGATGCGTTTAAGATCTTTTTCTGCCGCCAGCCGCCGATTCGCGGGCGTCAGGTAGCGGAAACCCCGACCGGCGCGCAAGCGGCGTATGCCCGGTTCGGTATCGGACACATAGACCAGCCCGGCCTCAATGGCCATTTGCGCAGCTTCAGCCGCGCTGCCGATTGGCTTGTCAGTCTCCAGTGCCGTTTTCAGCGTCATAGGCAATGGCTTTTAGCAGGTCACCCCCGCCGAAACTATGGACGAAGGCTGACGACGTGTAGGACAACTCGCCTCACTGTACGAATTGCGACGCAGTTCATGGTCCCGGTGACGCTCGTCGGCAAAAGCGGACGAACGGCCCTTAATTTACATAACGTTAAATTCCGAACGCGAACGATCAATGAGAGTGCGCTAATTTTATTTCGCGCGATCCCAACGCCGTCAAGCTCAAGCCGCGACCTCGATGCGCGTCAGGCTACTGACGCGCCCCGGCCAGGCGGGCAAAGCTCATGACTTCTTCGGCCATGAGATCGAGAACCTGGCCGACTCTCGGCACCAGACAGATCCCATCGTCGTCGAATACGCTTTCGGCGGAGTTGATGGCGGCGCCCAAAGGAGTGGGCCAGCCGCGCAGCGCGTGCACGATATCGCGCAGCGCGCCCAAGGTGTTGACGGCACCCGGCCATCCGCCCGCCGTGGCGATACAGCCGACGGCGCGCCCGCTGAAATAAGGCCGCGCATCGGTGCGCAGATCTTCCGCGTAGTCCAGCGCGTTCTTGACCAATCCTGAGATGCTGCCGTGATATCCAGGCGAACCGATGATGATGCCGTCAGCCCGCGCAAGCTCCGCCACCAGAAAACGCGCGCCGTCGCCCCTCTCGATATTTTCCGGCTGGTACAGCGGCAACTGCAGCAGCGGGCCGCTGATCAAGTTGGTACGCGCCCCGGCACGCTGCGCGCTTGCCAGCACATGACGCATGGCCCACTCGGTTGAAGAATTGGGACGCAGAGTTCCGCCGACGGCGACAATGTAGGGTGAAGTCACGGCATCAATGCTACACGGAATCTGCCATCGGATCAGTGCGCCGCGGGTGCCGCCCGCGCACCGAAGGGAGGTTTCGCGAACCAAACGAAAGGTATCAATATGAGATACAAGAGCCCCAGCATGTTGAACACGTCGTTGACGCCCAAAGTCGAAGCCTGACTGGATATGACTTGATTTGCATATTGAAAAGCGCCGACGCCGCTGATGCCGTGTGCGCTCAGCTGCGCTTGGTACTGAGTCCATGCTTGGGAGGAGTTGTTGATGTGCTCGGTCAGGACGGCGTGGTGGTAATCGCTGCGCCGGTTCCATATCCACACCGTGATGGCGGTCGCGAAACTGCCGGACATGGTGCGCACAAAATTGCTGACCCCCGAGGCCGAGGCCAACTCGTTCGAGGCGACACCGGACATGAGAATTTGATTCAATGGCAGGAAGAAAAATGCCATGCCCAATCCTTGCAGGAACCGCGGCGTCGCGAATTGAAGGAAGCTGGCGCTCTCGTTCAACGTCGCGGTCCAAAAGACTGAAAAGCCGAAAACACAAAAAGCAAAACTGGCGGCGAGGCGCAAATTGATGCGCATCATGTTGCGGCCTACGATGGGGGCCACGATGAGCCCCAATAATCCAACCGGCGCAACGGCGAATCCCGCCCAAGTGGCGGTGTAGCCCACTGTCGTTTGCAGCCACAGCGGAAAAATGATGTTGATGCCCGAAAATGCAAAAAAAGCCATTCCTACCGTAAGGGTGCCGACGCGAAAATTACGCCGGCCGAACAAGCGCAAGTCGACGACCGGATGCTTGTCGGTCAATTCCCAGGGAATGAAGAATGAGATTGCGATGATCGACGTAACGGCTGCCGCCAGGATAACCGGGGAATTGAACCAGTCTTTCTCATTACCGTTATCGAGCATGAATTGCAGGCTGCCCACGCCGACGACGAGAAGTGCGAGACCCACGACATCGATCGGCAATTTGGTGGTCCTCGACTCGCGGTGCCGCAAAATCGACCAGCTCGCCGCAGCAGAGAATGCGCCGACCGGCAAGTTGATATAAAACAGCCACGGCCAGGAAAAATTATCCGTAATCCATCCGCCGATGATGGGACCGAATACCGGCGCAATCATGATGACCATGGACCACAGTCCCAGCGCCATGCCGCGCTTCTCAATCGGATAATTGCGCAGCAGTATCGCCTGTGCGACGGACATCATGGGGCCGGAAACCAACCCTTGGATGAGACGGGCGCCGACCAGCATGGGAAGGCTGTTCGCAAGACCGCAGACGGCTGACAGCGCCATGAACAGCAAGATGGAGGTGACAAAAGTTCTCACCTCGCCGAAGCGTCGCGCGATCCACCCGGAGAGGGGCTGCATGACGGCGGCCGCGAGCATGTAGGAGCTGACAGCCCAGGTGCCTTCCGATGTGGTGACGCCCAGGCTCCCGGAAATTGCAGGCACGGAGACATTGACGATGGTCATGTCAAGAATCTCCATGAACGAGGCGGTCGCGATGGCAACGGTCAGGAAAAACAGCTTGCCGCCGTGCAGGGGTGGGTATTCGCCGGCGACAGACGACTGTGCGGATTCAGCCATTGACGATCCTGCCCGGCAAACTGCTAGTGATCGCTGCCGAGATTTCGGCGCACGACCTCTTCGGCCTCGGCATTGGCCTTTTCCAAGTCCTGCGTATAGACCTGAGTGTCTCCCACCGGCTCATCGTTCGCCTCAGGCGCCAAGACCGGTCCAATGCGGGACGTTGTGTCCACGGTGACCGTGGTGGAAAGGCCGACGCGCAGCGGCGATTTGACCAGATCGGCATCATCGATGCGAATGCGAACCGGCACGCGTTGCACCACCTTGATCCAATTTCCCGAGGCGTTTTGCGGCGGCAGCAATGAAAATGCCGCGCCGGTTCCCGCGGACATTCCCTGTACGCGACCGTGAAAGACGAACGTGCCTCCGTACAGGTCGCTGCGCACCTCGGCATTCTGGCCGATCCTAAGGTTTCGCAGCTGCACTTCCTTGAAATTCGCGTCCACCCACAGCGAATGAAGCGGAATCACCGTCATCAGCGCTTCGCCCGCCTGAATATGCTGTCCGAGCTGAACGCTTCGCTCGCCGACGTAACCCGAGACCGGCGCAACGACGGCATTGCGCTGCGCCGCGATCCAGGCGTCGCGAAACGTATCCTTTGCCTGCAGCACCGTGGGATTGGTTTCCACCGGCGTGCCATCGACCAACGCGTGCGCCGACGATGATTGACGCTCGGCCTGGATCAATGCAGCCCGCGCCAGTTGCACGCTCTCCTGCGCATGGCGCACTTCTTCTCCGGCGATGGCGTGATCGGCAATCAACGGCTCGCGTTTGGCCAGGTCGACTTCGGCGCGGGCCAACTCCAACTTGCGGGTTGTAATTTCCGAATCGTACTGGCCCGCGGTCGCCTTCTGCTGCCGCACCTGCCGCACCGTTTGCGCCAAAGCACTCGCCGCGCGGCTCAAGGCGGTTTGTGCATCGATAGGATCCAGCTTGACGAGAACCTGGCCGGCTTTGACGAGCTGTGTGTCATCCGCCAGGACCGCAATGACGGTGCCCGAGATCTGTGCGGAAATCACCACTTTGTTGCCGTTCACATAGGCGTCGTCGGTCTTCTCACGCTTCGCGAGCACCAATGTCCAATAGGCGGCCCACAGAGCCCCCAGGACGATGAAAATGACCGCGATGAGCAGCAGAATCCTGCGCCGCTTGCCGTTCGAGGGATTGGTGGCCGAGGATTCGATGTTTGCGCTCATGGTGCCGCTGTGGTTGAAGTGGAATTGGCGAGCTTTTGCGGGCTCTCATATCCGCCGCCGAGCGCGCGTTGTAGCGCAACGTCTGCCGACAAAGCCGCCGCATCGAGCTGCAGCAGGGCATCGCGCTGATCGATCCAGGATGCGGCCGCCATCAGTTCGCTGCGCGAATCGTTGAGCCCCTGCCGTACGCGTGCCGCGGCGCTGTTCTTCATGCGCAGCGCCGCGTCGACTTGCCGGGCCCGCTGCATGCGCTCGGCATCGATCTGTGCACGCGTCGTGGCCTGAGTTGCCACATCGCGCGCGGCACTGATCACGGCGTCCTGATAGCTCGAGACCGCCGAGTCGATCGCGGCCGCTGCTCCGCCGTAGCGCGCCTTGAGCCGGCCGGCATCGAAAATCGGCAGATGAATGGCCGCACTGACTTGCGGGACGCGGCTGCCGTACTCGAGCAAGTTACCCACATCGAGGCTCGACAGCCCGAGCAGCGCATTGACCGTTACATCGGGAAAGAACTCGGCGCGCGCCGACGCGAGATTTTTTCCCGCCGCTTCCACCCGCCAGCGGCTTGCCGTGATGTCGGCACGTCGCGATATCAGATCGATCCTGACATTGTCCGGCAGGACACCGGGAAAGGACGGCAAGGGCTTCACTGTCAAGGGCGGCAACTCGTTGATGGGCCGGCCGACCAAAGCCGCCAAGGCCACCACGCGCAGTTTTGCAGATCCCTCCAATGCAGCAATCTGTTCACGAGCCGCGGCCAATGCAAGATCGGAACTGTCCAGTTCGTCCGCCGAATCCAACTCTGCGTGGACGCGCGCGGCAGTGACCTTGCTCTGCGACGCGACCGCGGCTTCCTTCTCTCTCGCAAGCGACAGACGGTTTTGATCGGATTGCCAGCCAAAGTAGCTTTCAGCGATGGAACTGGCGAGCGTCAACGCCGCGGCGCTGCGATCCGCTTGTGCGGCATGGGCCTGGTCCATCGCCGCCTCCACCGCGTCGCGTTGCTTGCCCCACCAGTCGAAGGTGTAACTGGCTTGCAGCCCCAAGTCGAACTGGTTGTACCAGGTGAATCCAAGCAGCTGCGGGGGAAACACGCCGTTATCACTCAATCGCTGCCGGTCGGCGCTGGCGCTGGCGTCCAGGTGAGCACCGGATTCGGCCGCTGCGAGACGGACCGATTGGCGGGCCGAGTCATATCGTGCATGCGCCGTCGCCAGGGTCGGCGAGTTGGCGCCGCCGATCGCAATCAATTGATCCAACGTGGGATCCTGGTAGCGTTTCCACCATTCCAGTGCCGGCCAGTCGCCGCCGCCCGCGGCATCGAAACCCTCGAGCGGCGCAGAATCGATGAGGTGCACGGGCTCACGCTTCGAGGGCAATCCTGCGCAACCCACGGCCAAGGCGACAAGCGCCGCCGCCGCGACTCGCAGGACGTTCACAGTGCCTGTTCCACAATCTGCGGCGCGGTCGCTTTGTCCAATTCCACGCCGAGGCGCTTGAGCAGAGAAGTCATCTGCTGTTGCTCGGTTTCCGGAAAATCCTTCAACATCTCACGCAACGGGGCAAACAACTTGGGAAGCAGTTGACGCACGAACGTCTCGCCCTCCTCCGTGATGCGCAGAACCATCCGGCGCCGATCGTGAAGGCTCGAGACGCGCGTGATCAAACCGCGGCTCACCAGCGCATCGCTGATGCGCGACATATTGGCGGGACTTTGCGAGGCGCGAACGCATAGGTCGCTGGGATGCGCGACGCCATTTGGCTGCGAGAACAGCGTGGTGAGCACGCGAAACTCCGCTTCGGCAAGACCGAACGGCCTGATTTGCTGCTCGAACATCAC
>DATHFB010000282.1:0-4747 GCA_035318305.1 Steroidobacteraceae bacterium
GCGCGACTTTGCGCGACGCCGGCCAGGAGCATTTCGAGGATGTGCTGCCGCTGGTGCCCAATCTCAATTGGGCCGGCGATACGTCGCGGCCAAGGTACTTTCAGATCCGCGGCATCGGCGAGCTGCAGCAATACCAGGGAGCACCGAATCCCTCCGTTGGATTCCTGATCGACGATATCGACTTCAGCGGCTTGGGTTCAGCGGCAACGCTGTTCGATGTCGATCACATCGAAGTGCTCCATGGCCCTCAGGGCACGCTGTACGGCGCCAATGCGCTCGCCGGACTCATCTACGTGAAAAGCGCCGACCCGTCCGACACGTTTGGCGGCCGCGCGGAATTCGACGCCGGAGACTACAACGAGCGTTCGTATGGCGCGGTGCTCACAGGTCCCGTGAGCTCGCTGGATTCCGAGTTCAGGCTCGCCGTGCAGCGGTATACCAGCGACGGCTTCTATCACAATGCTTATCTTGGCCGCAGCAACACCGACAATCGCGACGAGCTGACCGTGCGCGGCAAGTGGCGCTTTGAACCGAACGACTTGTGGCGCGTCGACCTGACCTTGCTGCGCGCGCAAATCGACAATGGCTACGATGCGTTTGCCATCGATAACAGCCGTACTACGCAATCGGACCACCCGAGCGTCGATCGGCAATATTCCACGGGACTCTCGGCTCGATCGACGTACACAGGATTGGGGCCCGCGACGCTCACCACCATCGCCACCTATGCGGACACGAAGGTCAACTACGGCTTTGACGGCGACTGGGGCAATCCTCAGTTGTGGGCGCCGTACACCTATGACTTTACCGAGTATCAGGTGCGCTATCGCTCGACGCGAAGCTTGGAGCTTCGATTGAGCGATACGCCGGCTCAGGAAGCAGCGCACGGCATCTCCTGGCTCATCGGCATCTATGCCTTCGAGCTGCGCGAGTCGCTGAGCGACACCAGTGCCGGAAGCTATGTGGATCCCTTCGATGCGACGCAGAACTCCGATAGTTTGAGCGTGATATCGAGCGGCTATCGCTCGCGCAACGGCGCCGTGTATGGGCAGTTGGACGGGAATTTCAGCGAACGGGCGCGCTGGTCAGTGGGCTTGCGCGGCGAGCGCCATACCAGCAACTACCATGACACCACCACCAATCTCGACGCACCGACGACCGCAAATAACTTCGGTCCCTCCGACAATCTCTGGGGAGGCCAGGCCTCCATCGATTACACAGTCGCCGATGGCCAGCATGTGTATGCGCTCATCGCCCGCGGCTACAAGGCGAGCGGCTTCAATTTGAGTCCCGGACTGCCGGCCAGCCAGCTGCAATTCGGTCCTGAATCCGATTTGAACTTCGAAGTCGGCCACAAAGCTCAAATGATCGATGGCCGGCTGCGCATCGACACCTCGTTGTTCTACATGGTGCGCCACAACGAGCAACTGCTGACCAGCGAACAATTGGATCCAAACAATCCCAACACGTTTATTTTCTTCACCGGCAACGCGAGATCGGGTTTCAACTACGGCTTGGAGAGCACGGTCAGTTGGGCCGCCACGAAGAGCCTGGAGTTCGGCGGCTCTCTTGGCCTGCTGCAGAGCGAGTACCACGGCTTCGTGCAAAACGGCGTGACGCTGCCCGATCGAGCCTTGCCGCATGCGCCCCCCTGGCAAGCGGCGGTCAATGCGACGTGGCGCGACCCGCGCGGACCCTATGTCCGTCTCGACGTCACCGGCATGGGTTCATTTTTTTACGACCTGCCGCCGAACGATACGCGATCCAGCGCTTATGGCTTGGTCAACGGAAAAATCGGCTGGGACACGCCGCGATGGGAGGTGTACTTGTGGGGCCGCAATCTGCTCGACAAGAACTACACCGTGCGCGGGTTTTATTTCGGCGATGAGCCGCCGGACTTTCCGAACAAGTTATACGTGCAATTGGGTGAACCGAGAAACTGGGGAGTACATTTCACCGCGCGGTTCTAGTCGGCGCGAGCGGAAATAGCGCCTCCCCGGCGGATTTGAGCTCAAATCAGGCCCCTGCTTGACCTTTTCGCCACTGGCAGACCCTTCTCGCAGCCTATTCGCGCGCCGGTCCTAAAAGCAATTGCACCACTGATACTTTCAGCTTCGTCGCAATCTTCCATAACACCTTCAACGTCGGGTTGGCTTTTCCGCGCTCCACTCTCCCCAGCGCGTTCACATGCACCTTGGCAGCGGCCGCCAAGGCCTCTTGAGTCATGTTCCGACGCCTCCGCCACTCGCGAATTCCGGCGCCTATTTCCATTCTGGTCGCATTGAAGTCCACGCACCCACAATCGCGGCGTAGACACCGTATTGTCCAGACACTAGAATGTTGAATTAAAGCTATTGCATCTGCGCTCCTTAGACACGATAGTGTTGCAACACTAGAATGTTGATCGAGGAGGCAATGGATATGCTCGTTCTGACCCGCCGCCCGCGCGAAGTCGTGCTGGTCGGCCCCGACATTCAAATCATGGTCCTCGACATTGGCGGCGGCCGTGTCCGCTTAGGCATCACCGCTCCTCGTGAACTTAGGGTCCTGCGCCAAGAAGCCAAGCCCCACCCGGCCTCGCAGGCCCAACAATGAAATCCCGGCCCGCGCATTTCGAGCGCCTGCTGAATTTCCTCAGGCGCAAAGGCCGCTCTCACGAGGACGCCGAAGACCTCATTCAAGAGGCCATGCTACGCCTGCACCGCTTTCGCCGCTCGGACCAACGGGTGGTCAACGAGGAAGCCTTCCTCACCGCCGCCGTGCAAAATCTCTCCGTCGATCTGCACCGCCGCTTTCGAGGCCGCCATGAAGTGCCCTTAGATCAGAGCTTACGCAACTCGTTCGTCGACCCCGCGACGCCCGAAAAAACGATCGACGCCGAACAGCGGCTCGGCCGTATCCGCGCACTCTTGGACGCTGCCAGCGTCCGCACGCGCGAAATCTACTTCGCCCAGCGCGCCGGCTACAGCTACGATGAAATCGCCGCACACTTCAAGATTTCCCATATAACGATCAGGCGCCACATCGCGCGTGCCCTGCTGCTCATCATGGAACAAGGTCCGCTCGATGACGCCCGCGCCTGACGCTCTCGAGTTGCGTGCGATTCGTGCCCAAGCCGCCGTCTGGGTGACTGACCTACACGGCCCCGAGCGCAGCCCCGAACTCGAGGCGGGGTTGCGCCGCTGGCTGGCCGAAGATCCCAGGCATAGAAAAGCCTTCGAACTCGCCACCGAAGCCTGGCAGAGCAGCGGCAGCCTCCCCGCGTATCTGGATCAGCCCCGCCCGACCACACCGCTCACCGCATCGTTTTCCAAGCGTACCACTCGCGCCTCGCGCTACACACTTGCCGGCGCCGTCGCGCTCAGTCTGTTACTCGCGGCCAGCTTCTACCTCTTGACGGACCCGACCCTCTCCACCGGCTACGCCGAGCACAGAACCGTGGCGCTAGCGGACGGCTCGGAAGTCACGCTGAACGCCAACTCCCGCCTCATCGTCGATTACACCGACAAGCTGCGCAAAGTCACGCTCACCCAAGGAGAGGTGCTGTTCAATGTCACCAAGCATCAAAGCCGGCCCTTTGTCGTCGTCATCGGCCGCCGCAAGGTCATCGCCCTGGGCACCAGCTTCGACGTGCGGCGCGAGGACAAAGGTAAACCTTCCTTCACCGTCACCCTCATCGAAGGCCGCGTCGCCGTCGAACCACTCACCGGTCCCAACATTATCCCCGTCGAGCCCATGGGCGCCATCACTCTGCTCACGCCCGGCCAGCGCCTGCACTTTGCGGCCAACGCGCCCGACGCCCTGGACTCTCCCTCCATCGACAAAGTCACCGCCTGGCAGCATGGCCAGCTGATCCTCGAGGACACCTCCATCCGCGAGGCCGCCAACGAATTCAACCGCTACGGTAAGCGCCGACTCATCATCGATGCGTCGGTCTCCGACAAACTCCGTGTCGGCGGCGTGTTCCGCATCGGTGACCCGGAGAGTTTCGCGCACGCCATGGCCAACGCGTATGCACTACGCATCATCGAAAGCAACGACGACATAAAAATCACTGCCCCCTGATCCATTGTTGCTTCCCTGTTACGTCTTGACTTACAGGGACTGACAACTCAGGGGACAAACATGCTATTCCGCTTGCCGCGTGTATACGCGGCCGCATTGACTCTTTTCGCGCTTTTTTTATCACCGCTCGCTGAGCCTGCCGCGACCACAGGCACAGGCGCGCGCGCCGAGAAATCGCGCTTCGACATACCCGCCGAGGACCTAGGCAAAGCCCTGCGCGACTTCGCCATCCAAGCGAAATGCAACCTCTCCTACGACCCCGCCAGCGTCGAGCATCTCAAGGCCCCCGCCATCAAGGGCGACTTCACCGAGCCTGATGCACTCTCGCTCATTCTCCGCGGCACGCACCTTCGCGCCGTAAATATCAACAAAAACACGATCCAAGTGCTCGATCGAGCAACGTCCACGTCCGACTCGAACTCCGCGCTCACCGGCGCGGTCGTGCGCCTCGCCTACGCCGCACCGGATGCGCCACCGCCTAGCAGTCAGAACGTCGCCGCTCCGCCCGAAGCGAGCAGCAGCGCCGAGGACAACAAAACTCCAGGCCTCGAAGAAATCGTGGTCACCGGCACCAATATCAGCGGAGTCGAAAACAAGACCGTGCCGCTGCTCACCTTCGATCGCGATGCCATCGATCACAGCGGCTACGCGACCCTCTCCGATTTCATCACCGCACTGCCTC
>DATHFB010000283.1:0-6849 GCA_035318305.1 Steroidobacteraceae bacterium
GGATATCCACCCATGAACCGGTCGGCACCTGACCATTGGGCATGGCCGCAGGCGTCGCGCGCGCAGCCTCGATGCGCGTACCGCACAGCGTCTTCAATGCGTCGCGAATCTCATCGGAGCTGTCGTAGTCGACGCCGTGCAGACCCAACAAATTCGCGAGCACGCGCAGCACTTTCCAGCCCGGGCGGCTCTCACCCGGCAGTTTGGCCGCACCGGCCCAGCTCTGCCAGCGGCCTTCCGCGTTCACATACGTGCCCGAGGTTTCGGCAAACGATCCGATGGGCAACACCACATGCACCACCCCGCGCAAGGATTCCGGCAAATGCGTGGTGAGCGCGACCACCAATTCGGCGGAGGCAAGCGCCGCTGGGTCCACGCCAAAATCGTTTGCCGGGTCGATACCGCCGAGCAGCACATAGGCCTTGAGCGGCGCATCCAACATCTGCCGTGCCGACAAGCCCGCCGTTGCGATCGGCGTGCCGCCGGCGTTCCGATGCGGCACAGCCCCCGCCAGGTACGCACCGGCGGCGTTGGCGCCCTCGGTGATGCAGCCCAGGCTGGCCCCGCACAAATCCGCGAGAGCCAGGCTCAATGCCTTCAATTGCGAATACGCCGGATGCCGTTGCGCCAGCGTGCCTAGGATCACGGCGCGCCGCGTTCCGTGAGACAGCGCAGCGATGAGCGATCGGTGGGCGTCGGTGACGGCCGCGGTTCCCACCCCTGCAGGCACCGGCCGTCCCGCGGCGCCCGCCGCGGCATGCACCAGCGCCGTGAGCTCACCGATCATATCGGCCTCAGCCGTCACGTATCCTGCGACCGGGAACATCAATTCGAAACGGCGCGGATTCAAGAAGGCCACTTGCGCCCCACCCTTCACGGCAGCCTTGCGAATGCGATGTGCCAGCATCGGCATTTCATGGCGCAGATCCGAACCCACGATCAGAACACCCTCGAGGCGCTCGACGTCGGCAATTCTCAAGCCAAGGTGAGGGTACGGCGCCTCATGTTCTTGGGCGCGAAAATCCAACTGCCGCAGCCGATGATCGATGTTGGCGCATCCTAAGCCGCGTGCGACTTGCGCCAGCAGATACAACTCCTCGACGGTGGAGATCGGCGAGGCGAGAAATCCTGTCGCCGCCTTGTTCGCGGCCGCGGACTTCTGCAAGCCTTCGGCGGCTGCCGTGAGCGCCACTTCCCAATCCACCGCCTGCAAGGCGCCGCCGACGCGCAGCATGGGCTGGGAGACGCGGTCGCCCGAATACATGCCTTCGAAACCGAATCGGTCGCGGTCCGCGATCCAGGTTTCATTGATCTCCTCATTCTCGCGCGGCACCATGCGCATCAACTTGCCGCGCAGCACGTGCGCGTACAAATTGGTGCCGAAGGCATCGTGCGGCGATACCAGCGCAGCCTGCGTCATTTCCCAGGCACGTGCGTGATAGCGGAAGGGTTTGTTATTGAGCGCGCCAACCGGGCACAGATCGATGATGTTGGCCGACAACTCATGATCGACGCTGTGTTCGATGTAGGTGCCGATTTCCATATGCTCGCCGCGGCCGGTCGCGCCCATTTGCGGGTAACCTTGAATTTCTGCGCCGAAGCGCACGCATCGGGTGCAGTGAATGCAGCGCGTCATGTCGGTGGAAATCAACGGGCCCAAGTTCTTGTCCTTGACCACCCGCTTGCGTTCACTGAAGCGCGAAATATCGCGCCCATAACCCAAAGCCAGATCCTGCAATTCGCACTCGCCGCCCTGATCGCAGATCGGGCAATCAAGCGGATGATTGATGAGCAGGAATTCCATCGTCGCCCGCTGCGCCGCAACGGCCTTGGGCGACTTGGTGAATACCTTCATGCCTTCGGTCACCGGCGTGGCGCAGGCCGGCAGCGGCTTCGGCGCCTTTTCCACCTCGACCAGGCACATGCGGCAATTTGCAGCGACGCTCAATTTGTCGTGATAGCAAAATCGCGGAATGTAAATGTCGGCCGGATCCGTGACCTGCATGATCATCTGACCCTTGCGGGCCTTCAAGGGTACGCCGTTGACTTCGATATTGACCGTGTCGTCTGCCATGGTCTTCAAGCCGCGACGGCCGGGCGGCCGTCCAAGTGGGTGGCGCCCTCCATGATGGAGCGCCCCTTGTGCTCGATCATGTATTGAAATTCGGGCCTGAAGTGCTTCAGGAAGCTCTGTACCGGCCAGGCAGCCGCATCGCCGAGCGCGCAAATGGTGTGACCTTCAATACGATTGGCGACATCCACCAGCAGCCCCAAGTCTTCGCTGCGCCCTTCGCCGGCGATGATGCGCTTCAGCATGCGGTCCAGCCAACCCGTGCCTTCCCGGCAGGGCGTGCACTGGCCGCAGGACTCCGACATATAAAAGCGCGCGAGACGCTCCAGCGCCCGCACCATGCACGTGGTCTCATCCATGACGATGACGGCGCCGGTGCCGAAGGAGGAACCGGCCTTCTTCAGCGAGTCGTAGTCCATATTGGTATTCCACATGATCTCGGCGGGCACAACCATGCAGGAGGACCCGCCGGGAATGACGGCCTTGAGCTTGCGGCCCTTCCACACCCCGCCGCACAGCTCCATCAGATCCTTGAAAGGAATCCCCATCGGCAATTCGAGATTGCACGGCTTCTCGACATGGCCGGAGACGGAGAAAATCACGGTGCCGCCGGAATTTAAGGGACCCAATCCGGCAAACCAGGCCGCGCCTTTGCGCATGATGGTGGGCACGGAGGCAAAGCTCTGCGTGTTGTTGATGGTGGTCGGCTTACCGAACAAGCCGAAGTTGGCCGGAAACGGCGGCTTGAAGCGCGGCTTGCCGGGCTTGCCCTCGAGGGACTCGAGCAGTGCGGTTTCTTCGCCGCAGATGTACGCCCCGGCACCGATAAAGGTGTGCAGATCGAAGTCGACGCCGGAGCCTAAAATGTTCTTTCCCAGGAGACCTGCCGCATAGGCTTCCGCCAGCGCCGCTTCGAATCGCGGAATGGGCTCGGCCAGGAATTCGCCGCGGATGTAGTTGTAGCCGACGGTCGCGGTCATCGCGTAGCCGCCGATGGCCATGCCCTCGATGACCGAGTGCGGGTTGTAGCGCAGGATGTCGCGATCGTGGCAGGTGCCCGGTTCCGATTCGTCCGAGTTGCACACCGCGTACTTTTGCACCGGCGAGCTGCGCGGCATGAAGCTCCATTTCACGCCCGTCGGAAACGCCGCGCCGCCGCGGCCGCGCAAGCCTGAGGCCTTGACCTCGTCGATGATTTTCTCGCGCGGCGTCTGCTCGCGGAGGATTTTCTCCCAGGCCTGGTAGCCGCCGAATTGCCGATAGCCCTCGAGCGTCCAAGGACGCTCATATTTCAGGGCTTCGAATAACACCAGGTTCTGTTCGTAAGGCATCTGCGGTCCTAAGCTTTAGGTCAATTCATCCAGGATTTTATCGATGATCGGCGGCGTCAGGTTCTCATGGAACACATGATCCACCATCATCATTGGCGCCCCGGTGCAAGCCGCCAGGCACTCCTCTTCGCGCTTCAAATAAATTCGCCCGTCCGGCGTGCTCTCGCCGGTCTTGATGCCGAGCTTTTTCTCAACATAGTCCACCACCTCTTGAGAGCCGCGCAGCATGCATGAAATATTGGTGCATACCGAAATGTGATGGCGGCCCACGGGCTTGGTTTCGAACATGGAGTAGAACGAGGCCACTTCGTACACCAAGATGTTCGGCAGCTCCAGATGGGCAGCCACGGCATCCATGAGATCCGTCGTCAAATAGCCGTTGTTCTCGTGCTGCACGGCATGCAGGGCCGAAATCACCGCGGAACGCTTGCGATCGGGCGGAAACTTAGCCACCCAGTGATCGATCTCTTCACGCACGTGGTCGGATAATTTTGCGCTCATCGATCGACCTCGCCGAACACAATGTCCTGAGTGCCGATCACGGCAACCACGTCCGCCAGCATATGGCCGCGCACCATTTCATCGAGCGAGGCCAAATGCGCGAACCCCGGCGGCCGCACCTTCAGCCTGTACGGTTTGTTGGCGCCGTCGGACACCAAGTACACGCCGAGTTCCCCTTTGGGCGCCTCGACCGCAGCATAGACTTCGCCCGCCGGCACGCAGTAGCCCTCGGTCATGAGTTTGAAGTGATGGATCAATGATTCCATATCGCCTTTCATTTCCTCACGCCGCGGCGGCCGCACCTTGCGGTCGTCGATCATGACCGGTCCGGGATTGGCTTTGAGCCACGCCACGCACTGCTCGACGATGCGATTCGATTGGCGCAGCTCTTCGACGCGAACCAAGTACCGGTCGTAGCAATCGCCGTTGAGGCCCACCGGAATGTCGAAGTCCATCTTGTCGTACACATCGTAGGGTTGTTTCTTGCGCAGGTCCCACTCGACGCCGGAACCGCGCAGCATGGGTCCGGAGAATCCCAGTTGCAGTGCGCGCTCAGGGCTGACCACGCCGATGTTCACGGTGCGTTGTTTCCAAATGCGATTATCCGTGAGCAGCGTTTCATACTGGTCGACGCAGGCCGGAAAGCGCTTGGTAAAGTCAGCGATGAAATCCAGCAAGCCGCCCGAGCGCCGCGTATTGAGGCGATCGACATCCTTTTTGCTGCGCCATTGCGATGGCTGGTACTGCGGCATCGTGTCCGGCAGATCGCGGTACACGCCGCCGGGACGGTAGTAGGTCGCATGCATGCGCGTGCCGGAGACGGCCTCGTAGCAGTCCATCAGATCTTCGCGCTCGCGGAAGCAGTACAGGAAAACGGTCATGGCGCCGATGTCGAGGGCATGCGCCCCGAGCCACATCAAATGATTCAAAATCCGCGTGATCTCATCGAACATCACGCGGATATACTGCGCGCGCAGCGGCGGCTCGATACCCAATAGCTTCTCGATGGCCATGACGTACGCATGCTCGTTGCACATCATCGACACGTAGTCCAACCGGTCCATATAGCCGATCGACTGATTGTAGGGCTTGCTCTCGGCAAGCTTTTCGGTCGCGCGGTGCAACA
Source organism: Steroidobacteraceae bacterium (assembly GCA_035318305.1). Classification (GTDB taxonomy): domain Bacteria; phylum Pseudomonadota; class Gammaproteobacteria; order Steroidobacterales; family Steroidobacteraceae; genus Bog-1198. Next base: position 5,030 of record DATHFB010000283.1, read on the forward strand.
GGCCCACATGCGGATCGGCTTTCTGAATCACCTCGCCATCCAACTCGAGCACCAGGCGCAGCACACCGTGCGCGGCAGGATGCTGCGGCCCGAAGTTCATGGTGTAGTTGCGGATCTCAGCCATCGGATTTCGCAATGCTCGTGGTGTGTACGGGCGCGTTCGTGAGCTGCGGGTCGTAGCGGTTGTCGTGGCGGATGACTTTCGGCACGAGAACACGCGGCTCGATAGTCACGGGCTGGTAGACCACGCGGCCTTTTTCCGGGTCGTAACGCACCTCGACATTGCCCGACAGCGGAAAGTCTTTGCGAAACGGATGGCCGATGAAGCCGTAGTCGGTGAGCAAGCGGCGCAAATCCGGATGGCCTTTGAACAGAATGCCGAACAGGTCGAATGCCTCGCGCTCGAACCAATTGGCGCCGGCCCAGATTCCCGTCACCGAATCGACCATGGGTTGCTCGTCATCGGCGCAAAACACACGCAATCGCAGCCGCTGATTCCGCGAAATCGACAGCAGGTGATAGACCGCGGCGAAGCGGCGTCCCGGCGCCAGGTCACCGGCTCGCTGCGCGCCGTGAGCCACGCCGCGGCTGAATCCGGAAGACGTCGCGCTCTGCGTATTCCACTCGTCTCGGCCATGCGCGAGATAATCCACGCCGCAGACGTCCATGCACATTTCAAACTTCAGGCCTGGTGCGTCGCGGAGCAGCGCGGCGGCGGTCAGGAGTTCCTCAGGAGGAACTTCGTAAGTCAGTTCACCGACATGATTTGCGACGCGGGTCAATTTGCCCGGCAAAGCCGCGGTAATCGTTTGGGCTAGCGTTTCTAGGCGGGTCGGTGTTGCAACCGCCGCCGTGATGCCCGGATCCGCGCTCATCGAATAATCGCCTTGTTGCGCTTGATCTTGTTCTGCAGCTGGATGATCCCGTAGAGCAGCGCCTCCGCGGTGGGTGGACACCCGGGAACATACACATCCACCGGCACGATGCGGTCGCAACCTCGAACCACCGCATAAGAATAATGATAGTAACCGCCGCCATTGGCGCAGGAGCCCATGGAGATCACCCAGCGCGGCTCGGTCATCTGGTCGTACACCTTACGCAGCGCCGGCGCCATTTTATTGACCAGCGTGCCCGCGACTATCATGACGTCGGATTGCCGCGGACTTGGCCGGAAAATGATGCCGAAACGATCCTGGTCGTAGCGGGAGGCGCCGGCATGCATCATCTCGACCGCGCAACAGGCCAATCCGAAGGTCATCGGCCACAGGGATCCGGTTCGCGCCCAATTGATGAGCTTGTCGACGCTGGTCACCTCGAAGCCGCGCACGGTGTTGTCGGCCTCTAATCCCACTCGAGCGCTCCTTTCTTGTAGTCATAGGCCAGCGCCACCACCAGCACCAACGCGAAAATCAACATGGCGAGCAGCCCAAAAGTACCCGTGATCTTGAGCGATACCGCCCAGGGGAAGAAGAACGCAATCTCCAAATCGAACACGATGAAAATGATGGCGACCAAGTAATAGCGGACGTCGAAGCGCATGCGCGAGTCTTCGAAAGCCTCGAAGCCGCACTCATACGGAGACAGTTTTTCGGCATCGGGCCGGCGCGGCCCCAATATCCAACCGACGGTAAACAGCGCCAGGCCCAGAACCGTGGCCAAACCTAAGAAGATTAATATCGGTAAGTACTGTCGCAACATTATCGGCGCCGTTGACTGCACGGATTGACCATAATTATATCAGGCGCAAGTATGTTGCGTCGCGCGGAACAACTCAGATGTTCCGCGCGACAATGTTGGTGCCGACGGCCGGACTCGAACCG
>DATHFB010000284.1:0-8674 GCA_035318305.1 Steroidobacteraceae bacterium
ATCGCGCGCACCATCGCCGTCAATCCGGAAGTCATTCTCATGGATGAGCCGACTTCGGCGTTGGATCCGATCGCCAGCGCCAAAATCGAAGATCTGATCGATGAGCTGCGCGAGAACTACGCGATCGTCATCGTGACTCACAACATGCAACAGGCCGCGCGCGTGTCGCAGCGCACGGCCTATTTTCACCTGGGCGATTTGGTCGAGGTCGGCCCCACGGACCGGGTATTCACCAACCCCCAACAGAAGCTCACCGAAGACTATATTACGGGCCGCTTCGGTTAAGGCCGCGTTTCGTGGCCGCCTTCGGCCGCGATGTTGTTAGAGTTCGCATTGCGTCGAGAATTTGTCAGCGACGCTCATTCGCTTCAAGTCGATCGAACTTGAAGCCCGCAGGCAGCTCACCGCGGAACTTCCGCAGCCTTTTCAATAGCTCGCGCGTGCTCGGAGCTTTGGCGACTTCGAACGAATGCTTGCCGGCAACGTGAATCTCGATCTGATCGCCTTGCTACCCGCCACGCGATCGCTCCAACCTTTTGTTGGACGTCGCATGCGCGGCAGCATAACGATCAAGAAGGGTCCGGATCATCCGCTGATACTGCGTGCCATGGAGGCGCGCCTCTTTCTTGAAGAAATCGACGCTACGTTTAGAAAGCGCGATCGTGACCTTCTCCGTATCCTCACGAAATACCAACTCGCTGCAACCCGATGAAATCGAGCGTTTCCGTGGGGCTTCCTTCGACATCTAAGCAAAGCTCAATCGCTTCGCGGATCCGCGACATAAGTTCGTCTAGCGATTTGGCCTGCGTATGGCAGCGCGGCAATGCCGGAACCGTCGCAACGAAGTAGCCTGCTGAGTCTTTTTCAACGACAACGTCAATTTGGCGGGTCATACATTCCTCCGTCGACGATTGTACTCGGGGTCAGGGGATAACACGAAAACGCCAGCTTATGGAATCTAACTATTCGTTAGACGAAGTCTTGGGCGAACTCTGCGCATCCAGCGAGGCGCGGACGCGCCCAACCTCGGCGGCGGAGACGCTCGATGCCTGATTGCCCCAGCTGTTGCGGATGAAGGTCAAGAGCTGCGCTACCTCGTCGTTGGTCAGCCGCCAGGCGAATCCCGGCATGCCGAGAGGCGAGGGTGCAGCCGCGGTGCCCGGCAGCGAACTGCCGGCCAACACCACGCTGATCAGCGAATTCGGGTCATCGGACAGCACCGTGGAATTCCCCGCCATTTTCGGCAGCACCTTCGCACTTCCCGCACCATCGGTGCGGTGGCACGCGGCGCAGTTATCGACATACAGTTCAGCCCCGCGATTGGCTTCGTGGCCGGCGGCGAGCGCGGCCGCCGTGGCTGGATTCGGTGCGAACTTGGAGCGATCGCCGGGAGCGGGCGACAGCGTTTTCAAGTACGCGGCGATCGCCTGAAGGTCCGCATCATTCAGGTACTGGGTGCTGTGCACGATGACGTCATTCATCGGGGCGCCGATCACCGCCTGCTGCGAGTTACGGGCGGTGCGCAAGGTTGCCACGATATCGTCCTTCGACCAATCGCCGAGGCCGTCGGCGGAATTGCCCCGCAGATTGACCGCGGCCCATGCGCCGATTCGCTGGCCTCCGGAAAGAAAGACACTCGAGGAGTCATCGAGCGCCTTCTCCTGCAGCGTGACGGCGCGCGGCGTGTGGCAGGTGCCGCAATGTCCCGGCCCTTCGACCAAGTACGCGCCGCGGGCAACCAGCGGATCGGTGTAGTGCGACGCGTTGAATGGCGGTGCATCGGGAGACGGTGCGAAGATCTTGCGCCAGATCGCCAGCGGCCAGCGGATGGACAAGGGCCATGGAATGCCATTGGCATGCGCACTGCTGGAGGCGGGCGCCACGCCGTGCATGAAGTAGTCGTAGAGCGCGGCGACATCCTCATCGCTCATCAAGGCATACGAGGGGTAGGGCATGGCCGGATACAGCGTCACGCCTTCATCATCGATCCCATGGCGCACCGCGCGGTCTAAATCATCCAGCGTGAACTTGCCGATCCCGGCATCCTTGTCCGGCGTGATATTGGTGCTATAGATCGCGCCCAGCGGCGAATCGAGGGCGAGTCCGCCGGCAAACGGCTCGCCGCCCGGTGCGGTGTGGCAGGCAGTGCAATCGGCCGCAACCGCGAGATAGCGGCCGCGCTCGATCGAGGCCGCGTCGGAGTGAGGCGGCTGGCTCGAGGCTATCGGCCGCGTGTGAGTCGGTACCAGCGCAAAGCCCAAGGCGCCGAAGAAGGCGATCAACACGATGGCCAAAAGAGTCAGTAGCAGCCGCACGGAGGTTTTCATGGCTGCTTCCTAAGTGTGGACCAGCGCGCCCGGGCTCTTGATGTACTGCTCGCGAATGGCCTTTGCTGCCCAGTAGGTCAGTGCCCCCACCATGCCTGTTGGGTTGTAGCCGTTGTTCTGCGGAAACGCATTGGCGCCCGGCGCAAAAACATTGGGCACATCCCAGGATTGCAGGTATCGATTCAGCGCGGAGGTCTTCGGATCCGCGCCCATGATGGCGCCGCCGCAGGTGTGCGTGCTCTGATAGCGCGTGATGTTGTAATGCTCGCCCGTTTTTTTCGCGTCGCCGGACAGCGCTTTTGGATTGAGCACCTTGCACATATCCAGCGCTTTGCCGACCAAGAATTGCGAGGCGCGAATTTCGTTGTCGTTCCAGTCGAAGGTCATGCGCAGCAGCGGCCGGCCGAAAGCGTCGCGGTAAGTCGGGTCCAGATCCAGGTAGTTGGAGCGATACGACATGCAGGCGCCTTGCACTTCGTAATAAAACGAATGCCGAAACGCATCCTTGACGCCCTGCTTCCAAGCGCTGCCCCAGTTCGGCACGCCCGGGGCCGTGGTGATGCCGCGGATGGGACCGGAGCCGGGCTGTCGCGCCCAGATCACACCGCCGCCGACGAAGCCCGCCTTCGCGCTATCCAGCTGGTTGCCATTGAGATCATCGAAGGTGGTGCCGCCGCCGCCGATGCCGATGAAGCCGTTGGCTTGCACGCTGTCGTCGAAGAACAGGGTGACGCGGTTCAAGTTTTGGTACGAATAGTTGCGGCCCACGGTGCCTACGTCCGCAACCGGGTCGTAAGGTTTGCCGATGCCCGACAGCAGCATCAAATGCACATTGAATAAAGAGAACGCGCACAGCACCACCAGATCCGCCGGCTGTTCGGTCTCGCGGCCGGTGGCGTCGAGATAGGTCACGCCGGTTGCGCGGCTGCGTGCGCTGTCGAGATTGACCTTGAGCACTTGCGCATGGGCGCGCAGCTCGAACTCCTTGCGCAAGCGCAGCACGGGGAGAATGCTCACATTGGGCGAGGCCTTGGAATAATTGAGGCATCCATAGTCGCTGCAAAAGCCGCAGAAGTTGCAGGGCCCCATTTGGCAGCCATATGGATTGACATACGGAGCCGAGGCATTCGAGGCGGGAATCGGGTAGGGGTTGTAGCCCATTTCGCGCGCCGCCTTGTAGAACAATTCCGCGCCGAGATAATTCCGATTCGGCGGCAGGGGAAATTCACGCGAGCGCGAACCCTCGAAAGGATTGCCGCCGGGGATCTTGGCGCCGTTCAGTACGCCGGCCTTGCCGGAGGTGCCGCAGACATACTCGAAGTGATCGAAGTGCGGCTCCAAGTCCTCGTAGGACACCGGAAAATCCGCGACGGTCATGCCCTCGGGGATGAATTTTGCGCCGTAGCGCTGTTTTAGATTGCTGCGAAAATTGAAATCTTCACGCAACGCCCGAAAGTGGCAGCCCGACCAGTGAGTGCCCGCGCCGCCGACGCCCGTGCCCGGCTTGAAGGAACCTACCTGTCGGTAGGGTACCGCGTAATCTTTCGCCGTGTGGCGCGCCGTGATGGTCTCCTTCGACAAGCTCTGCAGGAACTTGCGGTGAATCGACCCCTCCAGTTCATCGACCACACGAGGGTAGGCGAAATCAGGTTGCGTATCTCGATCCGGACCGCGCTCCAGGGCGACCACCCGCAGGCCCGCATCGGTCAGCTCCTTGGCCATGATCGCGCCGGTCCAGCCCATCCCGACGATCACGGCATCCACTTTCGGTTTGATGATGGCCATGGGATCAGCCTCGCTTGCCGGCCAGATCGACAGGCGGCAGCGGGTAGGGCTGGTTGCGAACTTCGACCCAATTGGTGTAGTCGGCGCGCATGCCGGGATAGCCAATCATTTTCCAGGCGGACATGTTCTTGTTGCCGCCGTACTGCGGGTCGCAGAAGTACCCCATGCGCGTTTCATTCAGCAACTGAGTAAAAAATTCTTTGGCGGAGATATTTTCCAGCTCCAGCTTGCCTGCCTCGGCCGCCTTTAACAGCGTCTCCTGCTCGGCGTGCTCCAGCTGCGCGAATGTTTTCCCGCTGAAATGTTTTTGACAATGCGCATCGATCCCTTTGATGCCCACGCGCAGGATGTCCCGCACCGGCAGGCGGCCTTGGTAACCGAATTGCGGCGCCGCTTCGACGAACGGGCCTTGCATATACCAAATGTCGCCGCTGGCATACGGCGTCTGCATATGACGATCGATGAACTCCGGTACGCCGGCCTGTCCGGCGCTCGGACCGATATTGTCGGCAGGAATCAATCGATCGCAGGCCGCCAAAACGAATGCCCACTCGGCGGCATTGAAAAAGGCCGGTCGGTACTCGCCGGGCGCGGCGCTCGAGCTACCGGGCGCGGCGCTGGTCGCACCGGCAGGTTTATCGGATTCTTTGGCGCAACCGGCAACGCCGATGGCGGCAATCGGCACGAAGGTGAGGCTCTTGAATAATTGCCGGCGAGATGGTGAAGGCGCTTTCTCATCGTTCATTCTCGGCCCCTTGTCGCTCCCTACGCGGGGCAAATCTTATCGCTAATCGGTGTTGCGCAACAAATCGTTGAGCGAGGTCTTGGCGCGAGTCTGGGCGTCCACGCGCTTGACGATCACGGCGCAGGCGAGCCCGTACTTGCCGTTCGCGGCGGGCAGCGTGCCGGGCACGACCACGGCCCCCGAAGGCACGCGGCCGTAGAGAATTTCATCGCGTTCGCGGTCGTAGATGCGCGTGCTTTGACCGATGAAGACGCCCATGGAAATGACGGCGCCGGATTCGACGACGACGCCTTCGACGATTTCAGAGCGCGCGCCGATGAAGCAGTTGTCCTCGATGATGGTGGGGCTCGCCTGCAGCGGCTCCAGCACGCCGCCGATGCCGACGCCGCCGGACAAGTGCACGTTCTTGCCGATCTGCGCGCAGGAACCCACCGTTGCCCAGGTATCGACCATGGTGCCGGAGTCCACATACGCCCCGACATTGACGTAGCTCGGCATCAATACGACATTCGAGGCGACGAAGGCGCCGCGCCGCACGGTCGCCGGAGGCACCACGCGCACGCCGGCAGCGGCGAAACGATCCGCACTCCAGCCGCTGTACTTCAGCGGGACTTTGTCATAGAAGTTCAAAGCCCCGGCCGGCATGGCTGCATTGTCGTTGATGCGAAACGACAGCAGCACGGCCTTCTTGAGCCATTCGTTGACCTGCCAGCCGCCGCCGTCAGGCTGCGCAACCCGCAATACGCCCTCGTTCAACAAGTCGATCACATTCTCGACCGCCGTGCGCAACTCTCCCGGCGTCGTGCGCGGCGTGAGCTGCGCCCGCGCTTCGTACGCGTTGTCGATGACCGCCCGCAGCTCCTGGTAACTCAAGATCGGACTGCGTCGCGTCGGTCCAGCGCCAGCGTGAGGGACTCCTGCACGCGCCGGCAGACATCTTCCGGCAGCAGACCGCCGTCCGCGCCGGTGATGTAGAAAACATCCTCGGCGCGTTCGCCCACGGTCATGATCTTGGCGCCGTTGATGGCGACGCGCTCGGCTCGAAATACCTTGCCGACCTCGGACAGCAAACCCGGGCGGTCGGCCGCGATCAACTCCAAAATCGTGCGTTCGTTGCGGTTATCGACGCTGAAGTTGACCTGGGTCGGCGTATAGAACATGCGAACCTGGCGCGGCGCCCGCCGCGTCACGGCGGGCGGTGCATGTTCGGCCTGCTTCAGGGCGTTCCACAGGGCCCGTTCGATTTCCCGGACACGCGCCGCATCGGCGATCACCGCGCCGTTGTCCTCGAGCACCTCGTAGGTTTCCAGGCTGAATCCGTTGGCGCTCGTGATCAGCCGCGCATCGACGACGTTGAGGCCCATTTGATCGAGCACGCCGGTGGTGCGCGCGAAGCTGCGCAGAAGCCGCGGCGTGTAGGTGAGCACGGCGGTGCCGCCCCGGTCGGTCAGCTGGCGGATCGCGACCAGCGGCGTGTCATCGTCCGCCTTGCGTGTCGCCAGCAGGGCCGTATGCCAGGCGATCTCCTCGGCCGTGTAGCGCAGGAAATACGCCTCGGTCCATTGCGTCCAGACTGCCGCCGCCTGCGCCGCCGTGACGCTCTCGGACATGATCGACAGGGCCTGCTCCTGGGTTTCGCGAATCAATTCTTCCTGGTCGATCGGGGTCTCGAGGCCGCGGCGCAGCGCCCGCTTGGTGCGCTCGTAGAACTCTTCGAACAACCGTGCTTTCCAGGAATTCCACAGTTTGGGATTGGTGCCGCGCACGTCCGCCACGGTCAACACGTACAGATAGTCGAGGTGAACTTGATCGCCCACGTGCCTCGCGAATTGCTGAATGATATCCGGGTCGCTGATGTCCTTCTTTTGCGACGTGATGGACAGGATCAGGTGATTCCTCACCAACCACGCGACCAAGCGCGCTTCATAGCGTCCGAGTCCCTGTTCCAAACAGAATGCTTCGGCGTCGACCGCGCCCAGTTCCGAGTGATCGCCGCCGCGGCCCTTCGCGATGTCGTGAAACAGCGCCGCAAGATAGGCGATTTCCTGGCGCGGCAGGGATTGCATGATCTGGCTCAACGCGGGAAATTCGTCGTTGAACTTCGGCATGGCGAAGCGGCGCAGATTGCTGACGACGAACAGCGTATGCGCATCGACGGTATAGGCGTGAAACAGGTCGTATTGCATGCGGCCGACCACGCGGCCGAAAGAGGGGATGTAGCGGCCGAGGACACCGTATAAATTCATGCGGCGCAGTTCGTGCGTGACGCCGACGGGCGCGCAAAGAATTTCAATGAAGAGCCGATGGTGACGCGGATTCTGCCGAAACTCCTCGTCGATGAGCCACACATGGGTTCCGATCAGGCGAATGGTCTCGGCGCGCACGCCGCGCAGCTCGGGATGTTGCTGCAGCAACACGAACAGCTCGAGCAACGCCGACGGATAGCGCGCGAATACTTCCGCGTGCGTCACCTCCAAATAGTCATTGCGAATTTGGAAGCGGGCGTTGATCGGCAAGGGCGCCGCGCTTTGCGTCAGGATGGCCTCGCGAAACAGCTGCAGCAGCATTTCGTTCAGCAGACTCACGTCCATGACCGTGCGGTAGTACTTCTGCATGAGCTGTTCGACGGCGAGGGTAAAGCTGGCGTCCTCGTAACCGAAGAGCTTCGCGAGCTTGATCTGATAGTCGAATAACAGCCGATCCTCGCGCCTGCCCGTCAATACGTGCAGCCCGAAGCGCACTTTCCACAAGAACGATTGCCCAGCCTGCAGTTTGCGCAGTTCCTCGCGCGTCAAGAATCCGTGCGCCACGAGTTCATCGAGCGTGTCGGTACCGAAATGCCGTTTCGCCACCCAACCGATGGTCTGGATATCGCGCAGGCCCCCGGGGCTGGACTTGACGTTGGGTTCCAAATTGTAAGCAGTATCGAAATAACGATGATGCCGTTCGGTTTGTTCCTTGCACTTCGCCTCGAAGAAATCCTGCGACGACCACAGCCGATCGGGAGCCAATGCGCGCCGCATGCCGGCGAACAGGGGTTCCGGCCCGAAAAGCAGCCGCGCCTCGAACAGCGTGGTGGCGACGCTGATGTCGGCAAGGCTTTCGCGCTGACAGTCGTCAATGGACCGGACGCTGTGCCCAACCTCCAGGCCGATGTCCCACAGGAACGTCAGGAATCGCTCGATGTCCGGCTGCCAGTCCGCGGAATCGCTCTTCGGCAATAGCACCATGATGTCGATATCGGAACTCGGGTGCAGCTCGCCGCGGCCGTAGCCGCCGACGGCGACCAGAGCCAGATCCCCGGCAAACTTGCCGGCGTGATTGACCCACGCCGCGCGCAGCGCCATGTCGACTAATTTGGCGCGGTCGCGCACCAGATCTTCGATGGGCTCGTCGGCGACGAAGCGGTCTTTCAAGAGGTCGGTGCCCTGGTCGAGCACCTGGCGAAACGCGATGGGCGAGAACTGGCCCTCTTCGAGGGCGGCGGGGACAGCCGCCAGGTATGGCCAGTCGGCGATTTGGTCGAGAAGCTTGCCGTGTGCGTTCAAGAAGCCGCCGCGGCTGCAGGTGCACTGGCGCTCGCGGGCAAAGTCAGCACCTCAAAGCCGTCGTCGGTGACCAAAATCGTATGCTCCCATTGCGCCGAAAGCGACTGGTCCTTCGTGACGACGGTCCACCCGTCCGGCAGCAAGCGCACATCGCGCCTTCCGGCATTGATCATGGGCTCGATGGTGAAGGTCATGCCGGCGGAGAGTTCCAGGCCGGTGCCCGGATTGCCGTAGTGCAGTACCTGCGGGTCTTCGTGGTAGATGCGGCC
>DATHFB010000285.1:0-5607 GCA_035318305.1 Steroidobacteraceae bacterium
CTGGGCCGGGTAGGGCTGTCGGCGCGCTCGCGCCACTATCCCGCCGAATTGTCGGGCGGCCAGCAGCAGCGCGTGGCCATCGCCCGAGCTCTCGCCGGATCTCCGCGGCTTCTGCTGGCCGATGAACCGACGGGTAATCTCGATACGCAAATGGCCCGCGGCGTTTTGGATCTGCTCGAGGAGCTGCATCGCGACGGCGCCACCATCGTCATGGTGACGCATGATCCTGAACTGGCGGTTCGCGCGCAGCGTGAAGTGCACATCGTAGACGGTCAGGTCGTGGACTTGGCGGCGCAGCCGCGCCTCGTGGCCACGGCGCATGCCGGCACCTAGGAGACGGTCGTGTTCAACTACTACTTCGGCCTCGCCGTTCGCAGCCTCAAGCGCAACATTGTGCTCACGGTACTGATGATCGCGGCGGTGGGCGTCGGCATCGGTGCGTCGATGACGACCTTGACGGTATTTCGCGCCATGGACAACGATCCCATCCCGCAGAAATCGCGCCAGTTATTCGCCGTGCAGATCGATAATTGGGGCCCCGATAACAAGAGCATCGCCGGCGGCGATAAGGAACGCTTTCAGGAGCAACTCAGCTACATCGACGCGGTCGGGCTGATGAATGCCGGGGCCGCGCATCGACAGACGGCGATGTACAAGACGGGCGCCGCGCTGACGCCGGCGAATGCCCAATTGCTGCCCTTTCAAGTTCAGATCCGCGCTACCTATTCGGATTTCTTTCCCATGTTCCAGACGCCTTTTTGGGTGGGCGGACCCTGGAGCGCTGATGACGACAAGAATCACGCTGACGTCGCCGTGATCACACAAAAGCTCAACGACAAGGTATTCGGCGGCGGCAACTCCGTCGGCAAAACCATCAATCTCGACAACCATGAATTCCGTATCGTCGGTGTCTTGGGGCGATGGGAGCCAACGCCGCAATTCTATGATCTCAACAACAACGCTTATGGCGAGGGTGCCGAGGTCTATATGCCGTTCACCCGCGCCATCGACGGGCAAATGCCGAGTTGGGGCAACAATAACTGCAATGGCGACATTGGTCAGCCCGGTTGGGAAGGACGTCTACGCTCCGAGTGCGTTTGGATGCAGTTCTGGGCCGAATTACCGACTTCCACCGATGTTGAGAGCTACCGCACATACCTCAACAACTACGCGACGGAGCAGCAGCGTTTGGGACGCTTTCACTGGCCGGCGCACACGAAGATTCGCGATGTGCGCGAATGGCTGGTGTATCAGCACGCGGTATCGGACGAAGTCCGGATTCTCGTGTTGGTGAGCTTCAGCTTTCTTTTGGTCTGTTTGCTCAATGCCATGGGCCTGATGCTGGCCAAGATCATGGGACGCGCCGGTGATATCGGGGTGCGCCGCGCGCTGGGCGCAAGCCGTAGAGCCATCTTCGGCCAGTGTCTGATCGAGGCCGGCGTCGTCGGGCTGGCCGGCGGTCTGCTCGGATTGGGCCTCACGGCCTTGGGGTTGATGGGTCTGCGTTCGCTGCTGTCCGAGGAGGTGAGCCGTCTCACCCACTTCAGCCCCGCCGATATCACCATTGCGATCGTTCTCGCCGTGCTGGCAACCACGCTGGCCGGTCTCTATCCAACCTGGCGCGCCGCGCAGGTTCAACCGGCGTGGCAACTCAAGGCTCAGTAGGAGGACATATGCAATTTCGTCCCATTATTTCGGCCATGCGCCGTAACAAGGTCGGCGCGATTCTGATCGCGGTGCAAATGGCGATTACTCTGGCCATCCTTTGCAATGCCCTGTTCATCATCCAACAGCGAATTGCCCTGAGTAAACGGCCGAGTGGCGCCGACGAAGCCAATGTCGTGGTGCTCGACAATCAATGGGTGGGCAATCCGCCGGATCAGCAGGCGCGTCAGCAGGGGGACCTGGCGGCGCTGCGATCCTTGCCGGGCGTTCAAGATGCATTTGCCACGAATAGCGTTCCTTTGACCAACAGCGGCTCGACCACCGGCATCAGCTTGCACCCGGATCAGAAGAACGCCACCGCACTCGCCGCCATCTACCTCGCCGACGAACATGCCGTACCGGGCTGGGGGCTGAAATTGATCGCCGGGCGCAATTTCAATTCGGATGAGGTGTCAGACAAAATCGGCTACACCGACATCAAGCCGCCCGCCGCGGTGATCATCACCAAGGGCCTTGCCGACAAGTTGTTTCCGGATGGCAACGCGGTCGGCCAATCCGTCTATGAGGAGTCTCTGAAGGGCCAGATACCCATCGTCGGCGTGGTCGAGCGATTGCAAGTGCCATGGGTGTCGGCGGGCGGTTGGGGCAGCAAATTCAACGACAACTCCATCATTTCGCCGTTTCGCTTCGTCAGTCCGTATCCGACGTTCTACGTCATGCACGTGCAGCCGGGCCAGGTGGCGACGGTGATTCAGGCGGCGCCGAAGAGGCTTTTTGACATCAGCCGCTCGCGGGTCATCGGCAAAACCCTGGCCATGACGACGATGCGCACGGAGATCTATAAGGACGACAAGGGTCTGGTGGTTATTCTGGGGGTGGTTTGCGCCGCGCTGCTGGCGGTCACCGCGTTCGGGATCGTGGGTCTGACGAGTTATTGGGTCGCGCAGCGGCGGCGTCAGATCGGCATCCGCCGGGCCTTGGGCGCCACGCGCAATGCCATCATTCAATACTTCCAGACCGAGAATCTTTTGATCGCGGGCGCCGGCGCCGCGTTCGGCGTCGCATTGGCCGTGTCGCTGAATCTTTGGATGGTCAATGCCTTTGCGATGCAGCGCTTGAACACGGGCTATGCCCTCATTGGCGCGATCGTCGTACTGGTGCTGGGACAGGCGGCGGTGCTTTGGCCGGCGCTCAAAGCGGCATCGATTCCGCCCGCGTTGGCAACGCGGGCCGCGTAAGCGGCGCGGTACCAGGCAGCATGTTCACGTATTATTTTCGTCTCGGCCTGCGCAGCCTGCAGCGCAACGTGATTTTAACGGCATTGATGATTGCGGCCATCGGAGTTGGGATTGGCGCGTGCACGACGGCGCTGACGGTCTTTCGCGCCATGTCGGGCGATCCCATTCCGCAGAAATCCGGCCAGCTGTATGTTCCGCAAATCGACAATTGGGGACCCGATAAGCATTCGGGTGGATCTCCAGACCACTTGGAGCCGCAGCTCAGCTATATCGATGTCGTGGGATTCATGAAGGCCCACGCTGCCAAGCGCCAGACGGGCATGTACGCAACACTGCAAACTTTGCGGCCCGCGGACCCGAAGCAAAAGCCGACCAAAGTATTCGTACGCGCGGCCTATACGGATTTTTTTCCGATGTTCGATGTGCCTTTCAAATATGGCCGAGCCTGGTCCGCCGCGGACGATGAAAATCGAGCCCCTGTCGTCGTTCTATCGCATGAAATGAACGAGAAGCTCTTCGGGGGCGCCGATAGCGTGGGCAAAACCATTCGCCTCGACAACCAGCCCTACACGGTGAACGGCGTGCTCGAAGAATGGAAACTCCTGCCGCGGTTCTACGATCTGAACATTCGGCCGTTCGGAGACGGCGACTCGATATTCATGCCCTTTACCCGCGCCATCGAAAAGCAAATGGGCAATGTCGGCAGCACTCAATGCAACGGCGATGTCGATCCGGGCTGGGAGGGGCGCTTGCGCTCGGACTGCATCTGGCTGCAATTCTGGGTCGAGCTTCCCACCGAAGCGGAGGCTCAGCAGTACCGCGCGTTTCTCAACAATTACGCGGCCGAGCAGCAAAGATTGGGCCGATTTCATTGGCCGCCGCACACGCAGCTGCGCGACGTGAAGGAATGGCTGAGGTACCGGCATATCGTACCCAGCGAAGTACGCATTCTAATTTTGGTGTCTTTCGGATTTCTGCTGGTCTGCCTGATGAACGCGATGGGCCTGATGCTGGCGAAAATCATGGGCCGCGCCAGCGATATCGGCGTGCGTCGAGCGCTGGGTGCCAGTCGCAGGGCGATATTCGCGCAGTGCCTGGTGGAAACCGGCGTGGTCGGACTCGCGGGCGGAATCCTGGGCCTCGGGTTGACCGCGGCGGGTCTCCTGGCAGCGCGCACGCTGTTGACGAAGGAATTCGTTTCTCTGGCACACCTTGACATGACGGATACCGTGATCGCAGTACTCTTGGCGGTCGGCGCCACCGTGCTGGCGGGCCTGTATCCGACCTGGCGGGCGGCTCATGTGCAGCCGGCCTGGCAGCTCAAGGCTCAATAAGGGGATTCAATGGAACTGCGTCCGATACTCTCCGCCATGCGCCGCAATAAGTTCGGCGCCGTCCTGATTGCCACGCAAATGGCGGTCACACTCGCCTTTCTCGCCAATGCCTTGACCCTGGTGGAGCAGCGCGAGGCCTGGAGCGCGAGGCCATCCGGTATCGACGAGGCCGACATCTTCGTGATGCACAGCGAAAACGTCGATCACCCCGACGACGTTGCCGCGCGCCAGACCCGAGATGTCGCGGCGCTGCGCGCGCTCCCCGGCGTGGTGGATGCCTTTGCAACCAATATGTATCCGCTCGAAGGCGGCGGCTGGGTCGAGACGGTCAACCTGACCCCCGATCAAAAGACCCCCACGGCGTTTGCGGCCCACTACATGGGGGACGAACACGCTTTGAATACGATGGGACTAAAGCTTATCGCGGGCAGAAATTTTACCGCCCAGGAAATCGCGAATCGTTCGGACAACGACATACCGCCGCCGGCCGGCTTCATTGTTACGAAGACCTTGGCTGCCAAGCTTTTTCCCCAAGGAAACGCGCTCGGACAACCTATTTTTGTCGAGAATGAAAAGCCGGTGGCCATCATCGGCATTGTCGATCGACTGCAAGGCCCGATGACGGTCGCCACCGGTTTTAACAGCACCTTTGCCGAAAACTCGGTTTTAAGTCCCTATCGTCTGATCGGCGAACGGAACGTTTACATGGTGCGTACGCGGCCGGGGCAGCGCGATGCCGTCACGCGGGCAGCGGAACGCGCACTCTCCCAGCTGGATGAAAATCGCATTTTGCAGACCCGGGCCATGCAGCAAGTGCGTGTCGATGCCTATCGCGGCGATCACGGCCTCATCGTGCTCTTGAGTGCGATTTGCAGCGCGTTGCTCGTGGTGACGGCATTTGGAATCATCGGCTTGACCAGCTACTGGGTTGCTCAGCGCCGGCAGCAGATCGGCATTCGCCGGGCGCTGGGCGCCACGCGCCAGGCCATCGTACGTTATTTTCAAACCGAGAATTTCATGATTGCCGCCGCCGGCGCTGCGATCGGTATTGTCTTCGCCATCGCATTGAATCTGTGGATGGTACGCAGCTTCGAAATGGTGCGCATGGACAACAGCCGCGCCATTGGCGGGGCCATCGTCATTCTGCTGCTCGGTCAGTTCGCGGTGCTGTGGCCGGCGCTACGGGCTGCATCCATTCCTCCCGCTCTGGCGACACGCGGCGGCTGAAGCTTCAAGCGCCTGGTGTGATTCCGCGCCGCACCCGCTAACATGCCCGCATGCGCACCGTGCTCGTCATCGATGATAACCCGGCAGTGGCCCAGGCGCTGTCGCTGCTGTTTGGCTTGCATGACATTCGAACGCTGACAGCC
>DATHFB010000286.1:0-18499 GCA_035318305.1 Steroidobacteraceae bacterium
CCAATTTGATCGAATTGGTGCCGCTCGCCGCATTGGCGCCGGTGTTGGTCTTCCTGGCGCTCAACATCACCGCGCAGGCATTCACGGCGGTCCCTCCGCGTCATGCTGCCGCCGTGGCGATCAGCTTTTTCCCGTCGATAGCGCGTTTGTTAACCATTCAACTGACCGATCCAAAATTCGCGGCGCCCGAGAGACTGGTCCGGCTCCTGGCGGCGCCCGAATACGGCCTGCCAACTTTGAGCGTCATCGTTGCGCTCGGCAACGGATTCATCATTACGGCAACCATATGGGCGGCTTTCGTGGTTGAAATGACGGAGAACAGACTGCGATCCGCAGCTGCCTACCTGGCAGCCGGAGGAGTGCTGTGCTTTTTCGGAATCATTCACTCGGTTCGTCTCGATGGCAGCGCGTATGCACTGTGGCAGCTGCATGGAATCGAGCGCAGCGCCGCGATCCAATTTTGCGCAGCGTACTTCGTGCTTGCCGCCGCTTTATTGCTGCTGTCCCTGCGCAGCAGGCCCTCGAGCCCATCTACCCGCCGAGCAACTGGCTCATGATCGCTTCGATTTCAAGAGCTTCGAAGGGCTTGATGATGGAGCGAACATTCCCGGCCCAGTTTTCGACGGCGAAATCCAGGTCATAGCCTGATGCCAGGATGATGGGCAGGTGCGGCTTCAGCTTCAAGAGGCTGCGCGCGAGATCCATGCCCGACATGACCGGCAAGCTGACATCCGTGATGACCAGATCGAACGGCTCCGCCGCAAACTTTTCCAGGGCCTCTTCGGCGGTAGCACAAGCCACGATTTGGCGCTCATCCTGCGCCAACAGCTCGGACGTCACTTCACGCACGATGTCGTTGTCTTCAACGTAGAGAATTCGAAGAACGCGGGTTGTCAATGTGTCATTTGCACGAGCCATAGGCCCGGCTTGCCTTTAGGACTGAGGCCCAGGTGCACCAACGCTGACTTGCTTTCAAACAGCCGCGCGACCGGTAACCCCTCACGATGCGCGCGCCGCACGAAATCCTGCCCCAGGGGTTGAATTTGGCTCATGGCGCGGCTCTGAGGCGGCCCACCCACGGCTGAACCCGTGAGAATGAGCGCTCCAGCCCCAAGTACTGCAGGTAAACCCTGATTTGCCAAGCTCTTGCCCACGGGGCAAGTTGACCACGAAGCAGGGCCGCTTGCATTCGGTGCACTGACCCATTGAGCGTAGGAAACGTCTGAGCGATTCGCTATCAGCGGATTCTCTGATGCGGCGAGGGGTCGTGCCAGTCCTCGGCTCTCGAAACAAAGATATGTGGGACATTGCACATCACGACTTCCTTGTAAGTTCACGTCAAGAGTACGATATTTCGCACAGTATGCGTGATATTCCGATAGCCCGGAATTGCTTGAGTGAGCGGGTATCGTGGTCTTCGGTGCTAGCTTGTAGCCGCCGGCCCGAAGGTCAGCACAATCCTGCGATCGGTTAGGAGCCTGGCCGACTGGTGCCGGCGAGAAATATCGCGTACTACTCGCATCTCAAATTCCCGCGCAGGATGGAGGGCTTCCAAAGTCGCTCGGAAAGTGCGTCTTCATTAACGGGGTGCAATTGCAATGTTAGAAAAGATTCGCGCAAGTATCGGTGAGGCGCTGAACAATCAGCGGGCGGGGCTAGAGCAGACGGTTATCAAGCGACTGAAGAAGACGCCCAGACTCGTTTTGATCAAGGTATCAAGCTCCGCATTCGCAAGTAAGAACACCGTGCCTACCAAATATACGGCGGATGGCGCGGGAGTTTCTCCGCCTCTTGAATGGAGTGATTTGCCGCCAGGGACATCATCCGCCGCCGTCATCGTCGAAGATGCGGATTCGCCAACTCCACGCCCTTTGGTGCATGCCATCGTGGTGAATTTGGATCCGCGCGAGTCTTCGATCGCGGAGGACGCGCTCGACAGTCCGGACCACGCCGGTGTCGGCTTGGCAACGGGGCCGAATTCGTTCTTGTCTCATACATGGTTGCCGCCCGATCCTCCCCCAGGCCACCGTCCTCATCGGTACGTCTTTCAAGTATTTGCTTTGCGTGGTCCGCTATTTGAAAAGGCGCCGGGTCGCGAAGAACTCGTTCGCGCGATTACCGAATTTGGAATCGGTGCGGGCTGCGTTATTGCTACCTATGAACGAGCGCAGCGAGAGAAGAACGAAGACTCAGCGCCATTGGGCCCGGATATTGAGCCGGCCTGAAAACTCGCGTTGAACTTGCCAATGAGAGAGCCCTGATTGCCTACTGCTCAAGGAGGTATCGCGGTACTCTCAGAGACTTGGCTGGACAATATGCTGCCCGGGGCATCCGGGCAGCTCAGCGCTTGGCCATCGAGCCGTCGCGCGCGTCCTCCGGCAGTGCGACCGACAGCTCGAGTACCTCGTGACCGTCATCGCGTCCGAGGTTGATCTGAACCGCCGACGGATCGATGTTCACATACCGGCGGATCACCTCGAGCAACTCGCGACGCAGCGTGGGCAGGTAGTCGGGGGCACCGCGCGTACTTCGCTCCTGCGCGACGATGATGCGCAGACGCTCCTTGGCGACATTGGCCGACAACGAAGTTTTGCGAAAAAGAGCGAGTAACCCCATGTCAGCCTCCAAACACGCGCGCGAAGAACCCTCGCTTGGGTTCCTCTGTGAAGCGCATCGGCAGGGTTTCGCCCAGCAAGCGGCCCACGGCGTCCTCGTAGGCGGCTGATACGTCGCTCTCGCCGTTGAGTATGACGGGAACACCGGCGTTGGAAGCGGATAACACGTCGGGCGACTCCGGAACGACGCCGACCACGTCGAGACCGAGGATGTCCTTGACGTCCTTGACGCTCAGCATCTCGCCGCTTGCGACTCGACGCGGGCTGTACCGGGTCAGCAGCAAATGTTCTTTCACTCCGCCGTTGCCCTGCTCGGCGCGCAGCGTCTTGCTGGAGAGCAGGCCGAGTATGCGATCCGAATCGCGTACCGAGGAGACTTCCGGATTGACGACGACCACGGCTCGGTCCGCGAAATACATCGCCAAATGCGCGCCTTTCTCGATTCCCGCGGGCGAATCGCAGATGATGTACTCGAAGCCTTCGGCCGCGAGTTCGTCGAGTACTCGGCGTACGCCTTCATCGGTGAGCGCCTCCTTGTCGCGAGTTTGCGATGCGGCCAGTAGATACAGCGTATCGATGCGCTTGTCCTTGATTAGCGCCTGTTTGAGTACGCAGTCGCCCTGGATGACATTCACGAAATCATATACGACACGCCGCTCGCACCCCATGATCAGATCGAGGTTGCGCAGCCCGATGTCGAAATCGATCACCGCAACACGTTTACCGCGGCGCGCGAGTCCGCACGCTATGCTGGCGGAGGTGGTGGTCTTTCCAACTCCCCCTTTCCCCGAAGTTACAACGATAGTCTCGGACAATGCTGGATTCTCCTATGCAAAGGTCTTGAATGATGTCCGCGGTGGTCCGGCTCAAGCGCCGATGCGCGCGAAATGCAGATCCTCGCCCGCGAGCCACGCCTGCACGGGCTTGCCGGCAAGCTCGGCGGGAATGGTTTCAAAGACACGAAATACGCCCGCGATCGATACGAGCTCGGCGTCAAACTCCTGGCAGAACACTCGCGCTGCGGGCTCGCCGCGTGCACCGGCCATTGCGCGGCCGCGCAGCGGCCCATAAATATGGAGGCAACCGTCCGCCATGACCTCCGCACCGGCGGCGACGCCGGCATTGACGATGAGATCGCGATTACGTGCATAGATCCGCTGCCCCGAGCGCACGGGCTGGTTGTGAATCAGGGTCGAAACGCTCGAATCGGCCGGTGCCGGCGCGAGTTCCGGCGTGGTTGGTGCAGCCTGCGCAGGTTCGAGCACCGGGGCTGGACGGGTGGGCATCCGAAATCTCGAAAGAATCGGCAGATTGAGGGAGCTCGACACAGCTTCCAATTCAACGGAGTCGCCGGCCAGTCCGACTGACAGCATGCCTGCGCGACGCACCGCCTCGATCACGGCACGAATCTCGGCGACTTCGGGCGTCTTCGCGATCGCGCTGAGATCCAGACACACGGCGGTGCGCCGGAAGAAATGCGGCGCGGCGCTGACGCGTCTGGTGAGCTCGTCCAAGATGGTGCCCGGGTCCGTGGTACGGATGCGCACCTGCACCAGACCGACCTCGCCATAGCGAATGTCGATTTCCGGCAGTGGCGTGTCGATAGCGTCCTTTAGACTCAACTCCTGGTTCGTGCTCAATCAGTCCCTCATACACTCGATGGCCGCATGCGCCTCAATGGCGCTGGTGCTAGGCCGCAATGGATCTGCAGTGTACCGATAAATGTCGCCGACTCAATCGATATGAGCGGCGCTGCCGGCGTGACTCCTCTGAGCGAGGGGATCGCCAATGTCAAGCGATATGGTGTCAAGCGACATGGTGCCACTATGTCGCTCTATGGCGACTGTCACTGCATGTCGAGGCCCTGCGGCCGAGCGGGCACTTGCTCCAAAGCAGTTGAAGTGCAGAGCAAACGGCGGTCCAACACCGAGTCGTCCTGTGTCACGTGCGCGACATGGATTTTGTGCCTGACCCGCCGCGGGCGAAGCGGCGGGTCGGTTTCTTCTCGGGCGTGGCGTTTACGCCGCGCGCATCTCGCGAAGTGTTCCTAATGTGCCATTCCAAAGCTCGATCCGGGCCTCGATGCTGTTGCACGCGGCGCGCAGAGCCCGTTCGTGTCTCTGCGGCGAGTCCGCGACCAGACCTTCGAGCAACTCGCGCCCCATTGGACCGTGACTGTCGCCATCGAGCTCGATGTGCCGTTCAATGTAGTAAATGAAATTACGCAAGGGATCGTTGCCGTGACTGTCGCCATCGAGCGTCTTGTGAAGCCTGCTGAACATCTCCGGGATGATGTCTTCGCGGCCGTAAAAGAATGCCGCTAACACCTCTTCCGTCGAGCCCGACTGGGCCAGCGCCATCGTATGCGCGACAAAGGCTTGCACATGAGGTGGCACACCGGTCCGCACCATAGCCGCTTCGACCGAAGTACCAGCCCGCGCCAGCGAGCGGAATGTCTCGAATTGGCGGGTGCTGGCGCCGACGTCCGCCATGGCGCGGAGGTAGAGATCGAGGTGGCTGACATAGGATCCGTCCGGATCGACATCCGTCTCCTCGCCGATCACGATGTCGTTGATCAGGCGGGCAGCCCGTGTGTTGTCCGACGCGAACCACGGCACCTTTGTGCACGTCAGGTCTTGTTGCAGCCGTTTCAGGAGCGACATGAAATCCCAGACGGCGAAGACATGATCTTCCATGAATCGCCTCAGATCGGAGACGGAAGCGACCTCCGTGTAAACGGCGTGTTCCAGCAGCCCCGCTCGAAGAGTGGCGAGGCGGTCACTGTACTGTGTCGACTGTTGCAGCATGTTTGACCTCAATTTCTGTTTCGGCATGTTTGAGCTTGGCTCAGGAGCGAAAATCGGGAGACCGTGCTACCTCGTGATTTCAGCAACGGGCGGGGTACGGCGGGTCGATGCGACCCGGGTCTTCATGTTGCATCTCTTCAACGACGCGACGCCAGCGGCGATCATTGGATTAAAAGTTCTGCGATTAGTCATTGCACACCTCTACCAAAATGAGTTCACCAATTCGATGATCGGCGTCGCTGGAATGAGCTGCGACGCTCGTCGTCGTCGGTCCGATTCCGGTTCCGAATTCCAAGTACGTCGACGCGTTTCGATCTGAAGAAATGAGACTCATGAAACATGATGTCAGTTCCTTATTAGGATTGTTGCAGATGAAATGTCGTGTTGCTCTTTCGAGCGTATTCGGCGCCTTGAGTACCGCGAAAATGTTTTGCGGTTACAGTCGTTGCCCGCGATCAGTGACCTCAGTCCGCACCTCGGCGGACAATGCCAGGGATAGGAAGGACAAACCACTTTTCGGGGAAGTGCTTGAGGCGGTGCTTGAGGCGCTGGTGAGTGTTGGGCGGGTTGTGCGGAGTGAAATCTTCGGTGTGCAGGCGGCGAGGGGCCTTTCTCGATCACTTCAGGATCTTCGATGCTGGCGATTCGTGGTAGACGGCGCTGACTGGCGCCATCGAATTACTCATTAGAATAGATTGGACCGGTACGTTCGCTGGACCGGATTCACGATGCACTTGCCGCTAGCGACTTCCCGACTTCACGTTTACAAACAGGGCTTGGTCTAGCTCTTTGAGCTTCCAAATTTAACGCCGGTCAGCGCGTCGAAGAGATTTCGGCCGGGATACTTTTTACAGTCCCCCACGAGTGCGGATTCGAAAGTGCTGAGCGCGCCGGCGTCAAAGATGTGGCCGCCGGATTTCGCGACGGCGAATCCAAACAACCACATCATGATGGTGTCCGCGCTCTCGGCGTCCGATTTCACGAGATCCAGATGGCGGGCCGCAAAGGTCTCGCATTCCAATTGCGTCAAGTCCATCGGATTCTTAGAGTCGGGTTTGATCACCGAGAGTGCATCCAACAGGCTCTCGGCAGGGTTGTTTTTGCATTCCGCATCCAGCGCAAATCCGAAGCCGGCGAGCGCATTTCCATACATGACGTGTGCTCCGGACTTCGCCACGGAATAGCCAAACAACCACATCATTGTGTTGATGGGATCCGAACCCGGCGCCGCGGTGGGCGGGGCCATCACTTCGTTCTGATACTTCACGCAGGTCAGCGTGGCAATATTGATTTCGGTTGCGCGGCTGACTTCCGCGGCGCGGCTCATGCCGGCCCAACAGAAAGCGCAAAAAAACACGACTGCGGACAATTTCATTACTCGGACCTCGATGGTAGGACTCGTTTCACCAGCGCGGTGAAGCGTCCCGATTTTACCCAAGAACGCGCGGCATCGATATCCGGAGCGAGGTAGCGATCCACGGCGTAGAAGGGCACATCCTGGCGAATGCCCGCGTGGACTTCTTCGAGGCGGCGAGATGATTGGGCAGGCCGGTGAAAATCGATGCCTTGAGCGGCTGCCAGCAATTCAATGCCGACCACCGCGGCGGCATTGTCGACCATGACGCTCAAGCGGCGCGCCGCGTGAGTTGCCATGCTGACATGGTCTTCTTGATTCGCCGAGGTGGGAATGGAATCGACGCTGGCGGGCGTCGCGATGGTTTTATTCTCCGATACCAGAGCGGCCGCCGTCACCTGAGCAATCATGAATCCGGAATTCAGGCCGCTGTTGTTGACCAAGAACGCCGGCAGGCCGCTCATTTTGGGATCCACCAATACGGCAGTGCGGC
This sequence comes from Steroidobacteraceae bacterium, assembly GCA_035318305.1. Taxonomy (GTDB): domain Bacteria; phylum Pseudomonadota; class Gammaproteobacteria; order Steroidobacterales; family Steroidobacteraceae; genus Bog-1198. Next base: position 7,270 of record DATHFB010000286.1, read on the forward strand.
GCTCCGACAGGCTGCCGATCTCGGCAATCGCGAGGGCAAGCGTATCGGCCGCGAATGCCACCGGCTCTGCGTGAAAATTGCCGCCTGACAGCACGTCTCCGGCTTCCGTGAACAACAATGGATTGTCCGTGACGGCATTGGCCTCGATGCTCAAGGTCACGCTGCAGTTGCGAATCAGATCCAGACACGCGCCCATCACCTGCGGCTGGCAACGGAAGGAATACGGGTCCTGCACACGGGTGCAATCAAGGTGGGACGCGCGAATGGCGCTGCCCGCGATCAGTTCTCGATACTCGCGCGCCACGGCGATTTGGCCGGGTTGTCCGCGGACTTGTTGGATGCGTTCATCGAAGGGCGAGTCGCTGCCCTTCAACGCATCGACCGACATCGCTCCGGCCACCACCGCGGCGGCAAATACATCCTCCGCGCCAAACAGCCCGGCCAATGCCAGCGCTGTCGAGACCTGCGTGCCGTTGATCAGCGCCAGTCCCTCTTTGGCGCGCAATTTGATCGGCTGCAATCCCGCGATGCGCAAGCCCTCGCTCGCAGGCATGGCCGTGCCGCGCACACGCACCTGACCCAAGCCGAGCAGCACGGTACTCAAGTGCGCCAAAGGGGCCAGATCTCCGGATGCGCCCACCGATCCTTGCGCAGGAATCACCGGATACACCTCATGCTCGAGCAATGCCAGCAACGCATCCATGAGCCCCATGCTGACGCCGGAGTGGCCGCGAGCCAACGCATTGATCTTGAGCGCGAGTATCAGCCGAACGACGGGGTCGGGCAGCGCGTCGCCCACGCCCGCCGCGTGCGAGAGCAGCAAATTTCGTTGCAACAGCTCGAGTTGTTCATTGGGAATGCGCGTATGGGCGAGCAGGCCGAATCCGGTGTTGATGCCGTAGGCCGCATCGCCGGTCGCGACGATTTTATCCACCAAGGAGCTCGCCAGAGCGATGCGACTGCGATCCTGCGCCGATAGTCTCAGGACCGTCGGACGCTCATGAATGCGCCGCAAGGTCGATAGCGACAGGGTGCCGGCCTCGATCTTCAGGGCGTCGCTCACGGTTGCTCGATCATCGGCAATCGCAGTCCCTGCTCGCGCGCGCAGGCAATCGCGGTCTCGTAGCCGGCATCGGCATGGCGCATGACCCCCGTCGCCGGGTCATTCCACAATACGCGTCGAATGCGTTTCGCCGCGGACTCGCTGCCGTCGCAGACGATCACCAGGCCGGCGTGCTGCGAGTAGCCCATGCCGACGCCCCCGCCGTGGTGAATCGATACCCATGTCGCGCCCGATGCGGTGTTGAGCAGCGCATTGAGCAGCGGCCAGTCGGAGACGGCATCCGAGCCGTCCTTCATCCCCTCCGTCTCGCGGTTGGGGCTGGCCACCGAACCGGAATCCAGGTGGTCGCGTCCGATCACGATGGGCGCGGAAAGCTCGCCGCTCTTGACCATCTCATTGAATGCCAGACCCAAGCGATGACGTTGGCCCAGGCCCACCCAGCAAATGCGCGCCGGCAGTCCTTGAAAGTGAATTCGGGAGCGCGCCATGTCCAGCCAGTGATGCAGATGCGGGTCATCGGGGATCAATTCCTTGACCTTGGCATCGGTCTTGTAGATGTCCTCGGGGTCGCCCGACAGCGCCACCCAACGAAAAGGGCCGACACCACGGCAGAATAACGGCCGAATGTATTCCGGCACGAAACCGGGGATGTCGAAGGCTTGTGCGACCCCGGCATCCAACGCAACCTGCCGGATGTTGTTGCCATAGTCGAACACCGGCATTCCCATGCGCTTGAAGCGCAGCAGGCATTCGACATGCTTGGCCATCGACAGTGTGGCGGCCGCCGCCGTGCCGGCAGGATCGCTGACGCGTCGCTCGTCCCACTGCTCGACCGACCAGCCCTGCGGCAAATAGCCATTCACCGGGTCATGAGCGGAGGTTTGATCGGTCAGCGCATCAGGCTTGATGCCGCGTTCGAGCAGCATGTTGAGCACATCGACAATATTGCCGAGCAGCGCGACGGATACCGGCCTGCCGTTCCTTTTTGACGTCTCGAGCATCGCAAGCGCGTCACTCAAATCCTTCGCTTGCGCGTCGATGTAACCGGTTTCGACGCGTTTGGCGATTCGGCTTTGACGGCACTCGACGGCCAAAAGGGAAGCGCCGGCCATGGTCGCAGCCAGCGGCTGCGCGCCGCCCATGCCGCCCAAACCCGCCGTCAGAATCCATTTGCCGTTGAGGTTTCCGCCGAAGTGGCGCCGCCCCATTTCGGCAAATGTTTCATACGTACCCTGCACGATTCCTTGGCTGCCGATGTAGATCCACGAACCCGCGGTCATCTGGCCGAACATGGCCAATCCCTTGCGATCGAGCTCGTGGAAATGTTCCCAGGTCGCCCAGTGCGGCACGAGATTGGAATTCGCAATGAGCACGCGCGGCGCATCCGCATGGGTCGGGAATACGCCCACCGGTTTGCCGGATTGCACCAGCAGAGTCTCTTCTTCGGTGAGGGTCTTCAGCGTCTCGACGATGCGGTCGTAGCAGTTCCAATCACGCGCGGCGCGCCCGATCCCGCCGTACACCACGAGTTCGGCGGGATTTTCCGCAACCTCGGCGTCCAGGTTATTCATCAGCATGCGAAGCGGCGCCTCGGTCATCCAACTTCGAGCGCTCAATGTATTGCCGCGCGCCGCGCGGATGTTTCTAGGCTTTAGGGGGGCGAGCATGCGATACCTCTAGGGGCGAAAACGGCCGGACATTTCATAGCGGGAGCCGGGATAGTACAAGCGGGCGACCGAGGCGATCTGGCCCGCGGTCCAAGTTCGTCGAATGACGACCAAGCAGGGTTCATCGCGCTTCATCGCCAAAAGTTTGCGCGTGCGCTCATCCGGCATCTCCGCGCGCAGCAAGTGTTCTGCTTCCTGCAGCGGCGCGACTCTGACCAGATAGTCGTGCGGAGTCGTCCGTTCAAAATCGATGTTCAAGTAGTCGGGTGCAAGCTTCGGCAGCACATGGCGGTCTTCGAGCTGAATCGGGCGGTCATTTTCGAAGTGCACGATCAATGAGCAGTACAATTCGCCGCGCGGCGCAATTCCGAAATCCTCAGCGAGTTCAGCGGCCGCGCGAATTGGCTCCAGCGAAACAATTTCGGCACGGTGAACGTGGCCGCGGTCGCGTATCTCATCCGCTATTCCGCGGATCTCGAGCGGATGGGCGCGTGCGTGCCGATCCGCCACGAAGCTTCCGACGCCGGCGATGCGCACCAAGACACCCTCATCGCGCAATTCGCGCAGCGCGCGATTGGCGGTCATGCGCGACACGCCGAACGATTTTACGATGTCGTTTTCCGAGGGCACGCGCGTCGATGTGCCCCACTTGCCGGAACCGATGTTGTCCAGAATGTGGCGTTTGACCTGCAAATACAGAGGTTGCAACGCGACTGCGGCCTTGCTCATGATGTCAGGGTAAGCTGTATAGACAGGTACAGTCAACCAGCGGCTAAGCCATTCATTATGCGGGGAAAACTCTCCCGCAATTGATCCTCGGCGCCGTGCCGGCGGTCTTTGACAACCCAACGTCCACGGACCATGACGTCGCGAATGGACCTATCGGCACCCGCAAACAGCAAGCGATCCAAAACCGCGTCGGGCGCCGCGCCCGCCATGGCCGGGTGCGAGGCATCCAGCACCAGCCAATCCGCGCGTCGTCCGACCGCGATCGTGCCCACCGGCTGGCCGATCGCCTGCGCGCCGTGCAGCGCGGCGTCGCGCCACAGCCGAGTGCCGACATGCGATTCGCTTTTCGTCGCCAGCACCACCCGGCGCTTCTTGCGCAGGCGCTGCTGATATTCCAACCAGCGTAATTCTTCAGCCGGATTCACTGTCGATTGACTGTCGGAGCCGATGCACAAGCGTCCGTTCGATTCGAAGAAGCGCGCGGTATCGAACGAGCCGTCGCCTAGATTGGCTTCCGTGCTGGTGGAAACGCACACGGTGGCCTGGGCCGCTGCAATGCCTTGAAGTTCTTCCGCCGTGGCGTGAGTGGCATGCACCACGCACCAGTGCTGCGTGAGAAGAGCTTGATCCAACAGCAGTTCGATGGGGCGGCGGCCCGTCGCGCGCTCGCAGGCACGCACTTCGAGCGATTGTTCGGCGACATGAATGTGCACCGGCAGGTTTGAATCGATGGCGCGCAAGGCCAGTGCGGCCTCGCGAAGCTGATCCAGCGGAACGGCGCGCAGACTGTGGAATGCGGCACCGGTTCGTACGACGCCGGCGCCGCCCCGCCGCTCAGCGCCGATACGATCTTCGATGGCACGCAAGAAGGCATCGGTCTGCAACGCAAATCGCGCCTGCTCAGGCCTCAGCGGCGCCCCGCCGAAATCGCTGCTTTGATAAAGCGTCGGCAAAAACGTCAAGCCGATGCCTGCCAGGGCGGCCGCTTCGCCGATCGCCTCCCACAGCAGATTCGCGCCGGCGTAGTGCGCGCCGCCGCTCGGCCGGTGCAGGTAGTGAAATTCCGCGACCGAGGTATAACCGGCCTTCAGCATTTCGACGAACAACTGTGTCGCCACGATGCGCAATTCCTCCGGCCCGATGCGATTCGCGAGCGCATACATGGCCTGGCGCCACGTCCAGAAGCTGTCGCGCGCGGAGGATCGGTATTCGGCGTTGCCGGCCATGGCGCGTTGGAATGCATGACTGTGCGCGTTGGGCATGCCGGGGATGACGATGCCATCGACGCGCTCGATCGCCGCCTCGGGAATTCGCTGCGGCTCCGCCGCGCCCGCATCGATTGCGGTGATGATTCCTTCGGTCGAAACCGTGACCAGCACATCGCGAATCCAGCCTTGCGGCAAATAGGCGGACTGCAAACGGTAAATAGCCATCTTGGGTATCATAACGTTGTGCTCAAATCTTCGGACAACGATTGGGACCAAGTGTGGATCGGCGCAAATATCGCGACGATGGCGGGCACCGCTCCCTACGGCAGCATTGACAACGCGGCGCTGGCGATCGAGGGCGAACGCATTGCCTGGATCGGCACTGCCGCCGAAGGACGGCAGCAGGCCCAAGCGCGGCGCATGCCTGTGAGCGACGCGGCGGGCTTGTGGATCACGCCCGGGCTGATCGACTGCCATACGCACCTGGTCTACGGCGGAAATCGCCTGGAGGAATTTGAGCAACGGCTCCGCGGAGCGTCATACGAAGAGATTGCGCGTGCGGGCGGGGGTATCCAATCAACCGTGCGGGCGACTCGCGCTTCCTCGCGCGAAGCGCTCTACGATTCAGCGCTGGCGCGCCTCACGTGTTTGATGGCGGACGGCGTCACCACCATCGAGATCAAGTCAGGCTACGGGTTGGAACTCGCCGCAGAGCGCCGCTTGCTCGAGGTCGCGCGCGACCTGGGCGAAAAGCAGCCCATATCGGTGAAGAAAACCTTTCTCGGATTGCATTCGCTGCCGCCGGAAAGTGCCGCGCAGCGTCAGCGGTTTGTGGACGAGGTCAGCGGGCCTTGGCTCAACGAGCTGGCGGCAGCCGGATTGGTGGATGCCGTCGACTGCTTCTGCGAAGGCATTGCCTTCTCCGCGGCGGAAACCGAGCAATTCCTCAAGGCCGCAAAAGACCTGGGGCTTCGCGCGCACGTGCACGCCGGCCAGTTGAGCGAAATGGGTGCGCCGCAACTGGCTGCGAAATACCATGCGCTGTCCGCCGATCATCTCGAGTACGTCAGTGCCGATGGGGCGCGGGCCATGGCGGCCGCGGGCACCGTGGCTGTGTTGCTCCCGACCGCCTACTTCACACTGCGACAGACCACGCCGCCGCCCATTGCATTGCTTCGTGATACGGGCATACCGCTCGCCGTCGCCACCGACAGCAATCCCGGAACCTCCCCGTGCACCTCCATCCTGCTTGCGATGAGCATGGCTTGCACCCTGTTTGGATTGACGCCCGAAGAGGCATTGGCGGGCGTGACGCGCAACGCCGCGCAGGCACTCGGTGTGCTCGAGGATGTAGGCACCATCGAAGTCGGCAAACGCGCGGATTTGGCGTTTTGGCGTATCGAGCGGCCGGCACAACTCTGTTACGGCCTGGGCGGCAATCCCCGCGCCGCCGTGATGTATCGTGGGAAATTCCGCGAACCGCTCTAGCTGCAGCGGCTCAATGATGGTGGCCGAACGGTGTAGCGCTCGCCTAGACGAGTAAGCAGCCTCGAGGTAACGAAAAGGCCCATTTACCTTGCGGCTGCTTACCCTTCCTGACGAATGAGGGGGAGGGAAATTGCGTCCGCGACGGCATAACATGGGTCATGGTCAAACAGGCTCCTAACCGATCCCGCCCCGGTAGACCCCCGCACGATGATGTGTTGACGCCTGCCGAATGGCGGACGGTGCACGCCGTCAAGCATGGCATGACGAGCCGCCAGATCGCGGAGCGCCGGGGGATCAGCATCGACGCGGTCAAGTATCACGTCGCGAATGCGCTCGCAAAACTGGGCCTTGCCAATCGCAAGGCGTTGCGGCACTGGCACCGCGCGCCCAAAGACAGTGCTCTTGAGGAGAAACCCGTGAATGCGCAGATGAAACTAGGCTCAATCGCTCAGATCGCCAGATCCGTGCATGACATCCGCCAAGCGGAGGAGTGGTACAAAAATATATTGGGCCTGCCGCATCTTTATACTTTCGGCAAGCTCGCGTTTTTTGATTGCAACGGAACTCGGCTGATGCTCAGCCAAGAATCGGCCGCAGTCCCCGAATCGATTCTGTACTTGCGCGTCGGCGACATTGCGCAAGCTTACGAACTCTTGAAATCTCGCGGCGTCGAATTCGTCAACGCGCCGCACATGATTCACAGGCACGCCGACGGAACTGAGGAATGGCTGTCGATGTTCAAGGATCCTGAAGGGCGGCCGTTGGGGCTCATGGCGCAGGCGAGACCTTAGAAAGACCGGTCGCCGAAATCCTGTAGTCTTGCCGCATGCGATCTGCAACCGCGGCATTCATGGCGGCGAGCCTGCTTGCGGGCTGCTTGGCAGGGGCCGCGTGCCGCGCCGATCAGCCCCCGCCGGCGCTCGATGAAATCGTCGTGACCGCGGAACGCGCAGGACCGGGCATGTGGCACGTGCATCGCGGCGCCGCGAACGTCTGGATATTGGGGAGCATTTCGCCGCTGCCTCGGGACATCACCTGGCGTTCCAAGCAAGTGGAGACTGTGCTCGAGAGCACCAGTCAGGTCCTCGTTCAGAAGCCCCTTGAAATCAGCATACCCCGCATCTTGTGGATGCTCATCGCTGATCGGAAATATCTGATGGTCGGCGGCGGTAAGAGGCTCAAGGATGTTTTGCCGCCCGATTTGTACCGCCGTTTCGCGGCGCAACGAAGTAACGTCGGTGAAGACGCGGACAAGTGGGAACGATATCGCCCCATCATTGCGGTTGCATTTCTGCAGCGAGACGCCTTTCATCAGGTGAATTTATCCATGCGGCTGGATCTTGGCGCGGCGCTGCGAGGCCTGGCCAAAAAACATGGCGTGCGCATCGAAGAGATCAAGGTTGCGGGCGTGAGCGATATGCTGGAGGCCTTGAAGACGATGCCTGCGGCAACCGAGCGTACCTGCGTCGAGGCATCGCTTACCACCATTGAAAGCGGCTTGCCCAGGCTGGTGGACCGCGCTCAGGCTTGGGCGGTCGGCAATGTCGAGCGCATCGAGAATCTGCCGGAGCTCAAGGATGTGGACGCGTGCCGCACCGCGTTGGACGCCGGCAAGGGCGCGCTCGATGTGATCGGCCGCATACGTCAGACGTGGCTCGAGAACATCGAGAAGTATCTGCGATCCGCCGGGACGACCATTGCCGTGGTCAACTTGGACATGCTGCTCGAGCGCGGCGGCCTGCTCGATCAGCTACGCGCCAAAGGCTACGAGATCGACGCGCCTTGATGGCCGCTGACCCCGATCCTCCTGCTATTTTTTAGCGTCTTCTTTAGTCCTTCAAGTCCTTGAGCTCTTGCATGGACTCCCTCTGAATGGCCTGCATTTTTTCTTGAATAGTTTTTACAAAGCCTTGCATTTCCCCCATCAAATTCTGCATCACCAGCGGCAGTTTATTGACGTACGCTTTGCCGGCGGGGCTCTTGTAGAATTTTATGACGCCGTCGATTTCGTCCTGCGTGAACGCCGCGCGATAGGTACGCAGATACATGGGCAGCAAGTCGTCCCAGTTCGTCACGTCAGTGGCCACGGCGGACATTTTCGCCGCCATGCGATCCAGAATGGCCTGCCGTGCCGGCGTAACGGACTGGCCGGTCGTTGCATTCTGCATGGTCGTATTCATCATCGCGGTGATCTGCCCCTTCATGCTGGCGAGCATCTGCCGTGCATTCGTCAGCTCCAGCATCTCTCGAATCGAGGCGTCGCTGGCCGGCGCATTATTCGCGGCGGCGGCGCCCCCGCAGATCAGCATCCATACCAAAGCAGTGGCGCGCAACTTGTCCATAAATTTCCCTGGTGACTGTTGATGGCTTCCCGGCCCGGCCATTATAATGCGTGCGGCAGCGCAGCATTTACCTTGACACTCGCGCGGCCGGTTCCTACAATCGCCGGCCTTTGTCTCAAGGGCACTTAGTGCCTGGCATATAGCCCGTAAACTTAAGGTTTTGCATCAATGGACCGCTCTTCATCGGGGGGCGGCCTCTAAAGGTATTTATGGCGACGACGACCCAATTAATCCGGACCGGCCGAAATGAGCCCGCTTGGAAGTCCAAAGTTCCGGCTCTGGCGGCTTCGCCGCAAAAGCGCGGCGTGTGCACGCGCGTATATACGACCACGCCAAAGAAGCCCAATTCGGCCCTGCGTAAGGTCTGCCGCGTACGCCTGACCAATGGCTATGAAGTTTCCAGCTACATCGGCGGCGAGGGCCACAACCTCCAAGAGCATTCGGTGGTATTGATTCGCGGCGGCCGCGTCAAGGATCTGCCCGGAGTGCGTTACCACACGGTGCGCGGCGCGCTCGATTGCGCCGGTGTCAGCGATCGCCGGCAAGGCCGCTCCAAGTACGGCGCCAAACGTCCCAAAAAATAGCCTGTCAAGGCCAGAAGGTTTTCAATGTCCCGCAGAGCAGCAGCCCCCCATCGCACCATTCTTCCCGACCCTAAGTTCGGCAACGACATGTTGGCCAAATTCATCAATATGGTGATGGAGCGCGGCAAGAAGTCAGCCGCCGAGAAAATCGTCTACGGCGCCATCGACCGCATCAGCGAAAAGAAAAGCGGTGCCGCCGGCGAGGAAGCCATTGCTGTGCTGCAGCAAGCGCTTGATAACGTCAAACCCGTGGTCGAGGTCAAGTCCCGCCGAGTGGGCGGAGCCACTTACCAAGTGCCTGTCGAAGTGCGAGCCAATCGCCGTCAGACCCTCGCCATGCGCTGGGTCATTGAAGCGGCCACCGCGCGCAGCGAGAAGTCCATGGCTCACCGCCTTGCCGCCGAACTGATGGAGGCTGCCGAAAATCGCGGCGCCGCCGTGCGCAAGCGTGAGGACACGCACCGCATGGCCGATGCCAACAAGGCGTTCGCGCACTACCGCTGGTAGGGTTGCGGAGGCCTGCCGCCGGCTGGTTTTCCGCGCGTTCGGCCTTATATAGATCTCTCGGACGGGGCCGCAGCGGCCCCGTCAACAGTTGCGCGAAGCGCATGAAAAGTGCGCGAAGCGCATGAATAGGAACAAAGATCTTGGCACGCACTACGCCCATTGAGCGCTACCGAAATATCGGTATTTCCGCTCACATCGACGCGGGGAAAACCACCGCGACGGAGCGTATTTTGTTCTACACCGGCGTGTCCCACAAAATCGGCGAGGTTCATGACGGCGCGGCCGTCATGGATTACATGGAACAGGAGCAGGAGCGCGGCATCACCATTACGGCCGCTGCAACCACGTGCTTCTGGAAGGGGATGGACAAGAGCTTCCCCGAACACCGCATCAACATCATCGATACGCCGGGCCACGTCGATTTCACCATCGAAGTGGAGCGCAGTCTCCGCGTGTTGGATTCCGCAATCGCGGTGTATTGCGCAGTTTCAGGCGTGCAGCCGCAGTCCGAAACGGTGTGGCGGCAGATGAATAAGTACGGCGTGCCGCGCATCGCGTTCGTCAACAAGATGGACCGCGCGGGCGCCAATTTCCTGCGCTGCGTTGAGCAAATCAAGACCCGCCTGCGGGGCAATCCCGTGCCCATTCAATTGCCCATCGGCGCAGAAGACGGCTTTGTGGGCGTGGTCGATCTCGTCAAGATGAAAGCGATCTGGTGGGATGAAGAGACTCAGGGCATGAAGTTCGAGTACCGCGACATTCCCTCCGATATGCTCAAGGAATGCGAGGAGTGGCGCGGGAAAATGATCGAGGCCGCCGCCGAGGGCGACGAGAACCTGCTCACCAAGTACTTGGAAAGCGGTTCTTTGAGCGATGAAGAGATCAAGAAGGGTTTGCGCGAGCGGGCTCTGAAAAACGATATCTGCCTGGTTACCTGCGGTTCCGCGTTCAAGAACAAGGGCGTGCAGGCAGTGCTCGACGCCATCGTCGAATACATGCCGTCACCCACGGAAAGGCCGCCGGTCAAGGGGCAAACCGAGAGCGGCGAACCCATGACCCGTAAAGCAGATGACGCCGAGCCGTTTGCCGCGCTGGCTTTCAAAATATTGAATGATCCATTCGTCGGAAATCTGACGTTCTTCCGGGTGTATTCGGGTACGTTGAATTCCGGCGATCAAGTGTTCGTGCCGAGCCGCAGCCGCAATGAACGCATCGGCCGTCTGTTGCAGATGCACGCCAGCGATCGCTCCGAAATCAAAGAAGTACATGCCGGCGACATCGCGGCGGCCGTGGGCCTGAAGGACGTCACGACCGGCGATACTTTGTCGGACTTGAACAAGGTCATCATCCTGGAAAAAATGGAGTTCCCGGAGCCGGTGATTTCCGTCGCCGTCGAGCCGAGAACCAAAGTAGATCAAGAGAAAATGGGCCTCGCGCTGCAGCGCCTGGCGAAGGAAGATCCTTCGTTCCGCGTGCACACGGATCCCGAATCGGGCCAGACCATCATCGAAGGCATGGGTGAACTGCACCTGGAAATCATCGTCGATCGCATGAAGCGCGAATTCAAGGTCGAGGCGAATGTGGGCAAGCCGCAGGTTGCCTATCGCGAGACGCTGCGAAGCACGGTCGAATCCGAGGGTAA
>DATHFB010000287.1:0-3568 GCA_035318305.1 Steroidobacteraceae bacterium
GAAGCCGCCGATCGATAAGGAATCGCAGCGCGAGGACCTGCGCCGGCAGATTTCTCCGTGCGAAGTCATGGTGGTGCTGCCGGCGGTGTATCAGCTCGCGCCCGAGCTGGTGCTGTTTCAGATGAATTTTGCCAAAGCCGCGGATCGGCCCATCGTGGCCATGGAGAATTTTGGCTCGACCGCGCCTTTGCCGAAAGCCATCAAAGATCTCGCGGATGAAGTAAGCGCGTGGAACGAGCGAAGCTTGATCGACGCCTTGCGCCGCCAGGCGCGGCACCAGGAGTCAACTCGCTGGGATACCATCGAATTCAAGCTCGATTGAGGGAATGCTGGAGCCGAGACAGGCTCTAGTTGCTGGCGATCAGTGCAGCGGCAGGGTATTCATCTTCCGCGCGTTCTACGGCATGCAATTGAACCACGCTGCCCGAGCGCGTCGCGCTGTGGTGCGTTTTGCACATCAGCCCGAAAATCTCCACGATTTGCGCGGCGCAATCATCGGCTTCCTGGATCGACATTTTGCGCACCGATGCAGTCACCGCATCCTCGCCGCGTAGCGGGGCAACCCCGCACAGGCTGCGCATCACTTGCCCGTAGGACTCACGGACTTCGATGGGAATTTCACTTTCCTGCAATGAGGCGAGGTGTCTGCGGTAGGCGCAGACCAAGCGCTGCTTGATCGGGGTCGAACGCACCAATTCGAGGGTGGCAAAGTGGAAACATTCCCAAGCACTGATCATAAAGCCCCACGGTGAACAAAGAGGCAAACCTAAAGTGGTTTCGAGGCTGCTGCCTCTCGGGGAGTCTTGTTAAATCAAGACTCTGCGGCTGGAATATACAAGACAATCGCAGAAACGCAACGCGGATTTTGTCAAAGATTTGAACCACGTCCGTGCCGCGATTGCACGGCGTTTTTCGCGCCTTTCCTAGAAATGTATTGCCATATCCGCTCTATGTCTTTGAATTAACGAAATAAATATGCGGTAATTGGGCGCGGTTGCTCATTATTTTGATTTCATGCCGAACGTCCTTGCGGCGGCCTGTTTCTCAGCTGCTGTGCTCGAACCAGCCTCCGCCGAGCGCCTTGTACAAGGTGACGAGGTTTTGCAGGCGCGCAAGTTTGACGCTCACCAGGGATTGTTGCGCCGTATATAGCAAGCGCTGTGAATCCAGCACTCCTAGGTAGTTGTCGACGCCGCCGGTGAAACGCATGTTGGACAGCCGGAAACTCTCGCTGCTCGCCTTCACCAGGGCGGTGTCCGCCGCCACCTGCGAGTCCAGCGTCGCGCGGCCCGCCAACGCATCCGCGACTTCGCGGAACCCGCTTTGAATCGCTTGCTCGTACTGCACCACCAAGATGTTCTTTTGCACCTTGGCCAAGTCGAGGGAAGCAACATTCGCGCCGCCCGCGAAGATCGGCAAGCTGATCTGGGGTGAGAAGGTCCAGGCGGTGGAACCTTGCTTGAAAAGACCCGACAGCTGGGTACTCGCGGTGCCGTAGGAACCGGTCAATAAAATGCTGGGGAAGAATGCGGCCCTTGCGGCCCCGATGTTGGCGTTCGCGGCGATCAAATTGTGCTCGGCTGCGAGGATGTCGGGCCGCTGCACCAGAACCTCCGAGGGTACGCCGGCAGGCAAATCCGTGAGCAGGCTTTCTTCATCGAGTTCAACGTCCGCCACGAATCCACCCGGGAGCGGCGCGCCGAGCAACACGACCAAGGCATTCTGATCTTGCGCCACCTGACGCCGATATTGCGCGAGGTTTGCCTGTGCGGTCGCCACGGTGATTTCCGCCTGATGCAAATCGAGCGCGGTCGCGACGCCGCCCTCGAAGCTCAGCCGAATGAGGTCGAGAGATTGTTGCTGGCTGCTCAGCGTATCTTCGGTGATGCGCAAAAGCTTCTGGTCGGCCAGCCAGGTCAGATAAGCGTTGGCCACCTCCGCGATGACGCTGATCTGCGTGCTGCGGCGTGTTTCCACGAAGCCCAGATACTGCTGCAATTTCGCATGGTTCAAGCTGCGGATGCGGCCGAACAGATCGAGCTCGTACGAGGTGAAGCCTATGCCGACATCGAAGAAGCGAAAGACGCCCGAGCCGGATGCGGCGCCAACCCCTCCCACACCGGTGCCGCCTGCCCCTGAAGCAAGCGGCGCAACAGCGGCGGGAAACTTCTCCACCGTTTCGGTCGCAGTCGCGGATATCTCGGGAAAAAGTTGCGCGCGCTGGATTTGGTACTGCGCGCGCGCGGCGGCAATGTTGAGCGTGGCGATCTGCGCGTCATAATTGTAGTGCAGCGCCTGTTCGATCAGTGTCTGCAGTTTGGGATCGGTAAAGAATTCGCGCCAACCGATCTGCGCGGCACTGCGCGCCGCAGCGTCCGGCGCGGCTTGAGCAGGTGAGCCCGCGGAATCTCCTGCAGGCGTCGCCGACGACTGCGGTATCGCAGGCCACTGCGGCATCGCCGGCCACTGCGGCGTCACGGCCGGTTGCGGGCGTTGGTAGTGGGGTTCCAGCGTACAGCCTGCGAGATACAGAATCAGGCAGGCGCCAAGCAAGGTTTGATTCTTCACGGCGAGCCCCGCGGGTTTGCGTCATTCGGCTCTGGGCTTGCGGCATGGTGAGGTGTCGCGCCCTTGAGCCATTTCAACGTGGCGACGAAAAATACCGGCACAAAAAAGATCGCCAACACAGTTGCCGACAGCATGCCGCCGATAACTCCCGTGCCGATGGCATTTTGGCCACCCGAGCCGGCGCCGCTGGATATGGCCAAGGGCATGACGCCGAGCATGAAGGCCAACGAGGTCATGAGTATGGGCCGCAGGCGCTGCCGGGCGGCATGCACGGTCGCCTCCACCAGTTCCATTCCTCTATCGTGATTTTCCTTGGCGAATTCCACGATCAGAATCGCGTTTTTGGCGGACAGGCCGACCGTGGTCAGCAACCCGACCTGAAAGAACACATCGTTTTCGAGCCCGCGCAGCAGGGTGAAGAGAATGGCGCCAAAGACTCCCAACGGCACCACCAGCATCACGGCCACTGGAATCGACCAGCTTTCGTAGAGCGCGGCAAGGCACAAAAAAACGACGATGAGCGAAATGGCATAGAGCGCCGGGGCCTGCGATCCGGATAAGCGCTCTTCGAAGGACAGCCCCGTCCATTGGATATCAAAACCCGGCGGCAGCGCTTTCGCGTGCCTCTGGATGGCATCGAGCGCCGTGCCGGTGCTGACCCCGGCGACCGGAGCTCCGAGTATTTCCACCGACGGTATGCCGTTGAACCGCTCCAGCTTGGGCGAACCGAAGCCCCAAACAGCGTCCGAGAAAGCTGTGAACGGCACCATTTGCTGTTGCGAATTGCGCACATACCAGTTGGTCAGGTCCTGCGGCAGCATGCGCGAGGGCGCGTCGCCTTGGATGAACACGCGCTTCACCCGGCCTCGATCGACGAAGTCATTCACGTACAGCGATCCCCAGGCCGCGGAGAGCGAACTGTTGATATCCGCGACGGTCAATCCGAGCGCGCTGGCCTTCTCCCAATCGACGTTGAACAGATACTGCGGCTCATCGTCCA
>DATHFB010000288.1:0-11865 GCA_035318305.1 Steroidobacteraceae bacterium
ACAGGCAGCGACCCTATGAACTGAATCGTATCAGCGAACCAGAGCGCCCGCGGGAACACACCGTCCGATCCAAATGCGTCGAGCATTAGCGGAGCTTCGAACAAACCCCAAATCATGATCGCAATAGCGAATGAAACCCAAACACTGAATCGCCCATACGCGCGAGCTATCACCCAAGCGAATGGCATTGACACGAGTAGAACCACGACAGCGTAGAGATGAGAACCCAAGAACGAACTGCGCTATGGCAGATAGAAAAGAATTCGGACCACCACTGGGGTACGCCCTGCGCCGCGTTTACACCTATACCGTATACAAGTGCCAACACGTAGAGATAGGCGAGCCCAATCGCGACGATACCGAAGATAATTGCGCGGCGCACGGGGATGCCCTCTAACGATCAGGTTGAGCGACGCGAGGGTGCGCAGTCGCAAAACAGAGCTGCTTTATCGCAATCATCGATTCACTCCTTGGGTCACCGAAGACGTCACCCCCGCGATCGCTCGAGCCGTTGGTTAGACATCATGAGGAAGGTCCGCTTGAACTCGCTGCCAATCAATATAGTTCCGCATAATTGGCCACTGCGATATTCGCAACCGAAGAGCGTTGCGTTCGGCAATTACCCAACCTACGGCTGCGGCAGGCACAGCGATAAACGCCGGATGAAGCCCGTACGCTATCGCGACTCCAACAAATGCCGCCAGCAGCAGGCCAACGACAAATAGTACCCGGCTGACCAATTTCGCGCGTCGAACCCCATCGCCCTTCTCGAGAGAATCCAACCGGGTTAGCAAGCGCGTGACGTGATTATGCATGGTGATGTCTAACGATTATTTAAGCGACTAATTCGGATGCCCAAATCGCTTATGCGTCGAATTCGGACGGCGAATTGCGTCAATGACGCTATATATTGCGCTGGATCGCGTGGCATGTTCCTGATTTCCTTGGAGCCCGGTAGCGGTTTTGTCGCGTAGTACGTTGCGGGGAATTATACATGCCGGAGGCGCGCGGTCTGTATGAGGTGTCGCGGGAAAAGATGCGCACTCGACATTTCGCATACCGCACCGAACAGGCTTATCTTTACTGGATTCGGCGTTACGTTAACTTTCACCGGCGGAAGCACCCCAGAGAAATGGGGTCCGCGGAGGTGGAGGCTTTCCTGACTCATCTCGCAGTTGACGAGCACGTCAGTGCATCCACTCAGAATCAGGCTCTTCAAGCGTTGCTCTTTCTATATCGGCAAGTACTGGAGATCGAGCTTCCCTGGCTCGAGAATGTTACGCGGGCACGTCGCCCTAAGCGGCTGCCGGTGGTGTTGACGGTTGCGGAAGTGCGTTCGGTGCTGGCTCAGCTCGATGGCGCTGCGTGGCTATTCGCGAATTTGCTCTATGGCAGCGGCTTGCGGCTCATGGAGGCGTTGCGCCTTCGGGTCAAAGATATCGTGATCGAACGCGGCGAACTCATTGTTCGCGACGCCAAGGGCGGTAAGGATCGCGTAACAGTCCTGCCGACCTCCATTGTGGATCCGCTGCGTGCGCATCTGGCGAAGCTGCACATTCGCTTCGAGCAGCAACGCAGATTGGACGAGCCGGGTGCATCGCTGCCGGTCGCGCTGGCGCGCAAGTACCCCGACTCATCGCGGCAGTGGGGGTGGCAGTACGTATTTCCTGCGCACTCTCTATGCCAGGACGTGTACACGGGCCAGCCTATTCGCCATCATATGCACGAGAGAGCCATGCAGCGTGCAGTGCAACTTGCCGTACGGAAGGCGGGCATTCTTCAGCCGGCGAGTTGCCATACGTTCCGACATTGCTTTGCAACTCACCTGCTCGAGGCCGGCTGCGATATCCGAACGTTGCAGGAATTGCTGGGTCACTCCGACGTGAGAGCCACGATGATTTACACGCACGTGCTGGGAAAGGGCGCCATGGGCGTGAAAAGCCCGTTGGACCGGCAGTTTTAACGGCCGGTGGCTCTCGTTCCTACCTGAATTCCGTGTTCATATGCAGTTGGGTATTCCTCATCTTCCAGCCACTTCCCGTGATCCCTGCTATTCCGGGATTCGCCCTCTGCCGTTATACTGTGTGCATCTTGGTTTTTCCCATTGATACCAGCGAGTTACCGTGTCCGAGTCACAATCGTCAGATACCCAGTTCTTCAATTCCTTCAGCATGGTGCTGGGTTTGCTCGTCGCCTTTGCCATCGTCCTGTTCGCGGTAGCGCGCTCGATGGGAGCCGATAGCCAGGGACAAGCGGTGCTCTTGGAGCCGCTGCATCTTGCGAGTGTGCAAAAGAACATTGCGCCGTTCGCGCAGGTTGCCATCGCGGGGAAAGACAATTCGGCCCTGGCGGCATTGAGCTCGCCCGCGGGCGCGGCGCCGGCCGTTGCCGTACCGGCCACCGGAGAGCTGGCGTTTACCCAAGTGTGTTCGGCCTGCCATGCGACGGGCGTCAATGGCGCGCCAAAAGTCGGCGATCATGCGGCTTGGGCTCCTCGTATCGCTCAGGGTAAGGAAACCCTCTACAAGGATGCGATCGCGGGTAAGGGTGCCATGCCGCCCAAGGGTGGTACGACTTGGCCGGATGCGACCATTCGCATGGCCGTCGACTACATGATATCGCTGAACAAATAAAGCAAAGCTAACCGTCTAACCGTCGTCAATCAGCCGGCCGGTCCAGTGCGCGGAGCTTCACGGCTTCTGCCACATCCGTCATTCGAATATCTGCATCCCCCCTCAAGTCGGCGCATGTGCGCGCGACCTTGAGGACGCGGTGATAGGCCCTTGCGGATAGTCCGAGACTCGCGATCGCAGTGCTCAGCAGCGCCCGCGAATCTCTGGCGAGCCCGCAATAGTGCGCGACTTCGGCCGGCATCAGGCGCGCGTTGAGTCTTCCCTGCCGTTTCAGCTGCAGCTCCCTGGCGGCGGCGACGCGCTGTGCGACGACTGCTGAACTTTCCGCCTCTTCTCGCGCATCCCGCATCAAATGCTCTACCGGCAATGCCATGAGTTCGACATGGATATCGATGCGGTCGATGAGCGGCCCGGAAATTCGATTTCTGTAGCGCGTGATCTGCTCCGCCGTGCAATGGCAGCGTCCGCGGGAATCGCCGGCATACCCGCAGGGGCAGGGATTCATTGCTGCGACCAATTGAAATTTAGCGGGGAATTCGCATGTGCGCTTGAGGCGCGCAATGACGACTGCACCGCTTTCCAGTGGTTCACGCAATGCCTCGAGTGCATTGCGCGGAAATTCGGGCAGTTCATCGAGGAACAGCACGCCAAGATGCGCCAGCGACAGCTCACCCGGGCGCAGTGCGCCGCCGCCGATCAGCGCGGCCACCGATGCGGTGTGTTGCGGACTGCGAAACGGCCTGCGGCCGCCGATCGATGGTCTGCGCCCCGCGGCTGATTCCAAGCTTGCAACTTCCAGGATTTCCGGCTCCGACAACGGCGGCAGCAGGCCGGGCAATCGTTGCGCGAGCAGCGTCTTGCCGGCACCGGGCGGCCCAATCATCAGCAAACCGTGTTCCCCGGCGGCGGCAATCTCGAGCGCGCGCTTGGCTGCGTATTGTCCGCGAACTTCGGCCAGATCGGGCATCGGTCTCGACGGCGCCTTAAGATCACCCGAATCCGCTCGGTCTGCCCGCGTTCTTCCTGCCCGGGTATTTCCGGCCCGGTTATTTCCATTTCCTGGCCGGGTTGCGGCAATCGGCAGGGCATCAAGCGAACCTGTGCCATTCAGGGCGGCAACCACTTCGGACAAATGATTCACCAACCTGATTTTCGCGCCGCTGAGGAGACTCGCCTCCAGCGCATTGGCGGCCGGCAGAATCATTTCTCTGCGGCATTTTGCGCCGGCAATCAGTGCAGGCAGCAGCTTTCGCGTTTCACGCAGCGCGCCTCCCAAGGACAGCTCACCGTAAAACTCTCGATCTTTGAGTGCCTCCGGAACAATCCGGCCATCGGCCGCCAAGATGCCGACGGCTATCGGCAGATCAAAGCGGCCGCCCTCCTTTGGCAGGTCCGCAGGCGATAGATTGACGGTGATGCGGCGCTGCGGAAAGTCATATCCAGCGGTCACGAGTGCTGCGCGGACGCGTTCCTTGCTCTCGCGAACCACCGCTTCGGGAAGGCCGACCAAATTAAATGCCGGCAGACCCGCGCCTAGGTGGACCTCGACGCGAACCATGGGCGCGTCCAGTCCCGCAGGTGCGCGGCTGAAAACGGTGCTCACTTCCCTGTGAGTGTCCATACGACGGGCTAACCTACGGCGGCGTGAGTTTCGCCTCGAGGTCTTTCAGACGCGCCTCCAGGGCAGTTAGTTTTTCTTGGGTGCGCTCCAATATCGCCGCCTGTACGTCGAAATCTTGCCGAGTGACCAGATCGAGCTTGGCCAGCTGAGCTTGCAGCACGGCTTTGAAGTTGCTCTCCAGATCGCGGCCGAAAGCACGCAGCGATTCGGGCACCGAGTCGGCCAAGCGTTTGGCCAGATCGTCCAAGACGTTCGAATTCATAAAGCTCATCCCTACCTTCACTCCAAGTCCGCACCCGCTTAACGCACGACTGGCAGTGCCGTGCGCCAGATGGGTGCAATGCTGCACTGGGCCAAGGCGTAACCCGTTGATTCCTAGTCCAGCGGCCGTGGCACGAAAACTGCAATATTCTTGATCAATAGTACGCGGAACTGATGGCGGAGGCGGTCTGATTTACAGGTGAATGCGGGGATAAATGCATGAAGCTGATCACCGCCGTCATCAAGCCCTTCAAGCTGGACGAGGTCCGCAAAGCGATTGCAGACATAGGCATTCAAGGCGTCACGGTGACGGAAGTACACGGGTACGGAGCCCGACCCGGGCACACGGAAATTTATCGAGGCGCTGAATACCGGGTCGATTTTCTACCCAAGGCAAAGGTCGAGCTTGCGGTGGACGATTCGATCGCTGAGCAGGTGATGGAAGCGGTTTGCAATGTAGCCAGAACCGGATATGCCGGGGATGGGAAAGTGTGGATATTCGAATTGGAGCAGGCGTTGCGGGTGCGGACGGGTGAAACCGGCCCGGACGCCATTTGACGGGGACCTCGCCCGATATGCGGGCGAGGTCATCTGACGATTTAGGAGCATCTCGCGCCGGCAAGCCAGCCAACTCCCCCGTCGGTGCGATATCCCGGCGGCGCGGGTTCCTCAAAACTAGGGGCCCGCGCCGTTTTTTATATACACGCGCCCGACGCAAGACGCTTTGGCGTTTATACATCAGAAGATTTCCCTAAGCTATGCTGTACTGCAGCAATTCTCTTTTGAATTCCGCTGCTAGACTGCGGGTTCTACGAACCTGGAGCCCTCCTCGCATGAAAATGGTCATCGCCATCATCAAACCGTTCAAGCTTGACGATGTGCGTGCCGCCCTCGCAGAAGTGGGGGTTCAGGGCATTACCGTGACAGAGGTCAAAGGCTTTGGACGCCAAAAGGGCCACACTGAGCTGTATCGGGGGGCGGAGTACGTCGTTGATTTTCTGCCCAAAGTGAAGCTCGAACTGGCCGTGGATGACGAACAAGTCGACCGGGTCGTGGAAGCTATTATTGAAACAGCGCGCACGGGTAAAATTGGTGACGGCAAGATTTTTGTTTCCGATCTCGGACAAGCGGTGCGCATTCGCACCGGCGAGGCCGGCTCGCGTGCCCTGTAGCCATCAAGCGAGGATTGGACGATGAAACGCCTTTTGCTTTTCGCTGCCTTGATCGCATGGTCGGGCATGGCCTCTGCAGTCGTCTACAAGTGGGTCGATGCGCAGGGCAAGCTGCAGTATGGCGATCGCCCGCCGGACGGCGTGCACGCGGAAGTGGTCGAATTGTTGGGCACGCATGCCGCCAGTACGCGAACCGCTCCTTCCAGCACGGCTCAATCATCGCCGGCGGCCAGAGTCGCTGCCGCCCCCACGGCTAAAGATCTGGACGACAGGAAGGCCGTCGATCAGGACGTCGCGCAAACCCGGGACAAGCAGTGTACGGATGCGCAGGAGCGCTATAAGAGACTCATTGAAGGTCGCCGTCTCTATAAAAACGGCCCCGATGGCGAACGCCAATACATGACCTCCGAAGAGATCGATACCGAACGGCTCAACGCCAAGCGCGACATCGACAATATTTGCAATAGCACAACTTAGCCGCAGTTTACGGCTTTCATTGCCGTCCTCCTTCTGAATCGCTCGCGCTTTGCCGCGGAAGGCGCAAAGCCTTAGGCTACGGATCTTTAGAATCTGACCTAAGGATATGCACATGCAAACGGGCTTCGTTGGATTGGGTGCCATGGGCGCAAATATGGCGCGCAACCTTCACCGCGCAGGCTTACTCACCGGCGTTTGGAATCGCACGGCCGAGAAAGCCAAGGCGCTTGCCGAGGAACTCAAGGTTCATGCGTTCGCAAGCTTGGCGGAACTCGCCGGCAACTGCGAAGCGGTCGTGATCTGCGTATCTGCCGATAAGGATTTGCGCGAAGTCATTGCCGGCCTGGAGCCGGGCTTGAGTCCGAACATGATCGTCATGGATTGCTCCACGGTGGGCGCAGACACAGTGCGCGAGATCTATGCGCAGCTCGCCGGCATCGGCGTCGGATTCTTGGATTGCCCGGTCAGCGGCGGCGTCGAAGGTGCGAGGACGGCATCGCTCGCCATCATGTGCGGCGGCGATGAAGCGGTGTTCAATCGCGCCCAGCCCATTTTGGAAAAAATGGGCAAGGCCGTGGCGTACATCGGCAGCAGCGGCGCCGGCCAGGTGACCAAGGCCACCAATCAAATCATGTGCGCGGGCATCATCCAAGCCGTGGGCGAAGCCATGGCGTTTGCCCATGAAGAAGGCGTCGACCTGAAAAAAGTGATCGAAGTGTTGGGCAAGGGCGCGGGCTCGAGCTGGTACTTCGTCAATCGAGCGCCCTTCATGGCGAACAACAATTTCCCGGCCGGGTTCCGTGTACGGCTACACGACAAGGATTTGCGCATTTGCCGCGCCATGGCGGCCAAGCACGGCGGTGTGCTGCCCGTGGTCGAATCAACCATCGAGCAGTACGAAAAATTGATCGCTCGAGGGTTCGGCGATGAAGACATCTCTGCGATCTATCGACTGAAGTCGAAGCTGTTTCCGGTGAAGCCCGAGTCGATGTGACTAAAGAGCTGCGAATCGCCACCCGCAAAAGCCAGCTGGCGCTGTGGCAGGCGGAACATGTGGCTGCGCTGTTGCGCGAGGCTCACCCGGGCCTGCAAATAGAACTGGTGCCACTGCTGACCCAGGGCGATCGCATCCAAGATCGATCGTTGGCTGCCATCGGCGGCAAAGGCCTGTTCATCAAAGAACTCGAAGTCGCGATCGAGGATCTGCGCGCCGACATCGCCGTGCACTCGATGAAGGACGTGCCTGCCGATCTCCCCCATGGGCTGACCATCGGCGCGGTTCTGAAGCGCGCGGATCCGCGGGATGCATTGGTGACGACATCGGGAATCGCACGTCTCGAGGATTTGCCGCGGGGCGCGATCGTGGGAACCTCGAGCCTGCGCCGGCAAGCGCAGCTCTACGCCTTGCGCCCTGACTTGAGCATTCAATCCTTGCGCGGCAACGTCGATACGAGAATTCGCAAGCTCGACGCAGGCGGCATGGATGCCATCGTGCTGGCGTGCGCAGGGCTGGTTCGTTTGGGATTGGAATCGCGCATCACGGCACGGCTCGATCCGAAGGTTTGCCTGCCTGCCGTGACCCAGGGAGTGATCGGCATCGAGTGCCGCAGCAATGATGTGCGCACGGCCGGATTGCTGCAGGCTCTCGAGGATGCGGCCACCCGCAAAGTCATGGATGCCGAGCGCGCCTTCGCGGCGCGCTTAGGAGGAAGCTGTCAATCGCCGATCGCGGCCTACGCCGAACTCGACGCGGATCGGATTACGCTGCGCGGGTTGGTGGCCGAGCCTGATGGTTCGCGCCTGCTGCGCGATACTGAGTCGGGCAGCGCCGAGAATCCGGCCGCGCTGGGCAGGCAATTGGCCGAGCGCATGTTGGCAGCCGGCGCAGGACTCTTGCTCGAGCGCTTGCGCGCGAGCTAGGAGCCTGTCTGAACATTCCCGGTGGCCGCGAGCGTGACGGACTAGTGCCGCCCCTCCGGGGAGTTGGCGTCCTCGTCACCAGGCCCGAATTGCAGGCGATGCCGCTATGCCGCCTGCTGCAAGCGCAGGGCGCGAGCACGCTGCGGTTGGCCGCAGTGGAAATCAAGGCGCTGGGCGACCGGCGTGCGCTCGCGGCACAGCTCGGCATTTTGGAGAATTTTGATGTCATCATTTTCACCAGCGCCAATGCGGTCCGCTTCGGCGCCTCCTTCCTTGAGCAGAAACGCGATCTCACGCTCGCTGCCATAGGTCCGGCAACGGCGCGTGCCTTGAACCTGGCAGGCTACCGCGTGGCCATACAGCCCGGCGAATCCTTCGACACGGATGGGTTGCTCACGCACCCCCGGCTGGAACATGTCGCCGGCCACCGCATATTGATGATCAAGGGGGTCGATGGCCGGCAAGCGCTCCAACAAGAACTCACGCGGCGCGGCGCGACGGTGGTGAGCGCCGACGTCTATGAGCGTGCGCGGGCCATCCCGGGCGCGGCCGCGCTGGCGGCGGTGCATGAGCGATTTGCCGCGGGAGAAATGCATGTGATCACCGCGACCAGCTTGGAAGTCGGGCGAAATTTGCTCGACATGGCGACGCCCGAATTGCGCGTCGAGTTCGAACGCGTGCATTGGTTGGTCCCCGGCGAGCGAATTGCCGCGGGCTTGCGCGAACTGGGAATGCAAGCGCCGCTGCTGCAGGCGGAATCGGCCGAAGATCACGATTTGGTGACGGCGCTCATTCGCTGGCGTTCGAGCGTGTCGGGCGCGTAGTCGAAGGAATCGAAGTACAAGCGGCTTGACGAAGCCCCGCGCGCTGCATACTCGCGCTGCAACGCTGCGATCATCGCCGGCGGCCCCGCGGCGTAGACCTCGTGGGATTCGAGATCCTCGAGTCCCGCGAATGCGGCCTCATGCACCCAACCCTTGAGTCCGCGCCACGAGGCGCCGGCCTCCGATAGCACCGGCGCGTAGCGGAATGAGGCGCCGCGGCCGCCTGAAGCGCGGCT
Organism: Steroidobacteraceae bacterium; assembly: GCA_035318305.1. Lineage (GTDB taxonomy): Bacteria > Pseudomonadota > Gammaproteobacteria > Steroidobacterales > Steroidobacteraceae > Bog-1198. The sequence continues at coordinate 9,145 of DATHFB010000288.1, forward strand.
CAATGCGGTGCGGCGGCTCAATGCGTCGAGCGTCGCCTGCGCATACAGATCCGCCTGGCCGCGCACTCCCCAAAACAGCCGCATGTCTCGCTCGATGCCGTTCTCGATAACATGCTTGAGAATGCTCAACAGCGGCGCAATCCCGGTGCCGCCGCCGATCAGCAGCATGGGCGGCGCATGTCCCGCATGCGGGCGGTACACAAATTTTCCCAAGGGGCCTTCGATGGTGAGCAACGAACTCTGCATGTCGTCGTGGAATAACCGGTCGGTGAATTCTCCGCCCGGAACGCGCCGCACGTGCAGCTCGAGCGGCCGCGCATCGTGGGGCGGCGAGGCGATGGAGAAGCTGCGGCGCCGTCCGCCGGGCAACAGGATATCGATGTACTGGCCGGGCTCGAAAATAAAGTCTTCGGCAACCGGCAGACGCAGGAACAAACCCATGACGTCGTGCGACAGGGGAACCGCGCGCTCGATGCGGCAGGGCAGGCGCTTGCGCACGGCGATATCGGCGGCTCGCATGTCGAATGTCTCGATGGTGAGGTCGGTGCGCGCAACGGCTTGGCACAAGAGGATCATGCCCTCGGCGATCTCGGCATCGGCAAGACCGAGCGGCGCTCCATTAGGATAATGAATTTCGCCGCGCAGCAGCCGCGCTTTGCAGGCGCCGCAATTGCCGCCCTTGCAGCTGCGCGGCAAATTCAAGGCAGCGTGTTCCGCTGCATCGAGCAGCGGCTGATCCGCCGCGGCGCTAAAGCTGCCGCTGGAGTCGAATAGACTGATGAGCATGGCGTGTCACGCGGCCGCGTGAACCCGGCAGCCTAAGCGCCGGGAGCTAGGCGCTGGGCTGGCTGCGCTTGCTGTCGAGCCACTCAGCGATCGGCTCCCACTGTTTCCAATCGGGCCAAGCGAGGTATTCGGGCAGTTCAAACACCCCCATGCCCCTCGCGTAGGCGCGCACATAGTTTTGCGCCTCGCGCAGATGGCCCAGATAAGGAACTTTGAGCTTGGTGAGATACTGGTCCAATTCCTCATACACCAACGTGTATTCGCGCACTCGATTGGCGAGAACCGCGAGGCGCGCCTGTTTGCGCGATACCTTGCCGATTTCCAGCAATTCGGCCATGAAGTGTCCGCACGCCTTCATGTCGATGCTGGAGGGCAGCACCGGCACGATGATGGTTTCGGCGCGCCGCACCAGTTCGTTGAGTTCGGTGCCGTGAACTCGCGCCGGCGCGTCGATCACCAGGATGTCGGTATTGCGCGGCACGCTGCGCAAACCGTCCTCGAACGCGGCCGCTCCGCTGATCGCCGGCAAATCCGCCGGCCGCATGGCGAGCCAGTCAAGACTGGAACGCTGCGGGTCATAGTCCGCTATGCAGACTTTATGCCCGTCGCGGGCAAAGAATACGGCGATGTTCGTGCTGAGCGTGCTCTTGCCGCATCCGCCCTTGGCATTCAATACCATGACGTGGCGCATAATCCCCCGTGCTTTGTTGTTTCCGTAAGGTAGAACGTCAGGCGCGCATTACGCAACCCCCGAGCGGAAATTTGCCGCATCGGCTATGCTTCGGTATGCGCATCGAGTTTCTGAAGATGCAAGGCTTGGGCAACGATTTCTTGGTTTTCGACGCCGCTGCCGTCGCCGCTCACACTCATCTTGATGAATGGACGCTTCGCGCCCTGGCCGATCGTCACACCGGCGTGGGATTTGATCAGGCGCTGATGCTGGAAACGCCGCGCGATACCGCGAGCCGGGTGTTCTACCGAGTGTTCAATTCCGACGGCACCGAAGTCGAACAGTGCGGCAATGGCGCGCGCTGTATCGCGGCGCTGCTGTATGCGCGTGCCCCGGAGTTGGGCCGCGATCTCATCATGGGCAGCCGCGGCGGCAAGGTACGTGCGCGCGTCAGGGATGACGGACTGGTGTCGGTGGACATGGGCATACCGGTGCTTGAAGAGGCGCTCACCTTTTCGTTGAGCGTCGAGGGCAGGGAATTGGTGATGAGCGCGCTCTCCTTGGGGAATCCGCACGTGGTGATGCGCGTGCCGGATGTGAAAACGGCCCCGGTCGAGCAGTTTGGGCCTAGTATCGAGCGGCACCCGCGTTTTCCCAATCGCACCAATGTGGGCTTTATGCAGATCGTCAGCCGCAGTCATATATTGTTGCGCGTGTTCGAGCGCGGGGCGGGCGAAACCCTGGCCTGCGGCACGGGTGCGTGCGCGGCCGTTGCCGTCGGCCGGCAGCTGGGCGCGCTGGATTGCGAGGTGCGAGTGGATTTGCCGGGCGGCACGGCGACGGTTTCTTGGGAAGGCCCGGGTCAGCATATTTGGCTGACAGGGCCCGCCACCACGGTTTTCACAGGTTCTATCGATTTAACGCGATTCACGGGAGCCAACCAATGACGACAAGTCACGCGCGCGGGGTCAAGCACGATGTTCTCAATGACAACAATGTCGCGGACTATTTGCAGACCTATCCGGATTTCTTCGAACGCAACTCACAGCTGCTGACCAAGCTGCGCCTGCCGCATGTGCGCGACGTCGCGGCCACGGTCAGCCTGGTGGAACGCCAGGTCGAAGTGCTGCGCGAGCGCAATCAAGCGCTGGAGCGCAAGCTCAAGGAACTGGTCGATGTGGCGAGAGCCAACGACACGCTGGCGGACCGCATTCACCGCTTGAGCCAGCGGCTGATTCGTGCGCACACGTTGGCGGAATCGATCA
>DATHFB010000289.1:0-3045 GCA_035318305.1 Steroidobacteraceae bacterium
CTGCCGCAACCTGGCCGATCACGCGCTCAAAGGATTCACCGTAAATCGCGACCGCATGAACGACGCGCTCGCGCGCAATCCCATTCTGGTGACGGCATTGAATCCGCTCATCGGCTATGAAAAGGGCGCCGCGATTGCAAAAAAAGCCTACCGGGAGGGCCGGCCGATCTTGGATGTTGCCGCGGAAATGACCGACTTGAGCATCGATGAACTGCGCCGGCTGCTCGACCCCAAATCCCTTACCGAAGGGGGCATCAAGGGCGCAGGCACTTAATAGTTGACGATGGACTCGCTTTATACGAAAACGCATATTCGAGATGCGCTGGACCCGGCACCCTCGACACCCGAGGAAGACATGCATTGGCTGTCCGGCGCGTCGCCCGAAGTGGTGGCCAGTGTTCGCGCCACCCTGACGACGCGCCGAACGCCCGCCGCGGTGCTGGTGCCGCTCGTGGAGCGTCCGGCGGGCATGACGGTGCTGTTGACGCAGCGCGCGACCACGCTCAAAGATCACGCGGGACAGATCAGTTTCCCCGGCGGACGCATTGAACCCGAGGATGCCGACGCATGGCAGGCGGCATTGCGCGAGACGTACGAAGAAATCGGTCTGCGGCCTGAGTTGGTTGAATTCGCCGGTTATCTGCCGGATCACGTGGTGGTATCAGGTTTTCGGGTGACGCCCGTGGTCGGCTTCGTCAAACCGGAGTACGAACTGCGAATTGCCCGGGCTGAAGTACACGACGTTTTCGAAGTGCCGCTCGATTTCATCCTGGATGAAGCCAATCATAAATCGCGGCAGCGCAAAATCGGCGAGTTGACCATCGACATACACGATATTCCATACGGCGAGCGCAATATCTGGGGCGCAACCGCGGGCATGTTGATGACGTTGAGGCGCTTGCTGCAAACACGCACGGCGCACACATGAGCTCACGTGTCCTCGAATTGCTGGCGATTATGGCGCGCCTGCGTGCGGCCGACGGCTGCCCGTGGGATCGACAACAAACTTTCGCCAGCATCGCGCCCTATACCATCGAGGAGGCCTACGAGGTCGCCGATGCCATTGAGCGCGGCGACATGGGAGATCTGAAGCACGAATTGGGTGATCTGCTATTCCAAGTGGTGTTCCACGCTCAGATGGCGCGCGAAGCGGGTCACTTTGACTTTGAGGCCGTGGCCGCAGCCATTTGCGACAAGCTCACGCGTCGACATCCTCATGTTTTCGGCGATCACGGTCCCTTGAGCATCGCCGAGCAGAGTGCAGCCTGGGAGGATATCAAGGCCGGCGAGCGCGGCGGAGCGGATCCTTCTGCGCTGCAGGATGTGCCCAATGCGTTGCCGGCGCTGATGCGCGCCGACAAGCTCAGCAAGCGCGCCGCGCGCGTCGGTTTTGATTTCGAGCACGCGGGCCAGTGTGCGGACAAAGTCGATGAAGAACTGGCCGAGGTTCGTGCCGCGTCGCGCGAATCGAGCGGTGCATCTCCGGAGATCTTCGAGGAAATCGGCGATCTGCTGTTCGCAGCCGCGAACCTGGCGCGCAAGCTCGATGTCGACGCGGAGGCTGCTTTGCGCGCCGCCAACGCAAAATTCGAGCGTCGATTTCGCGCCATGGAAGCCCTCGCGGCGGAGCGCGGCTGGGAATTCGCGGAGCTGAATCTGGCCGCACAGGAGAGCCTTTGGCAAGCCGTCAAGCGTGGCGAGTAAGCGTTGCGAGTACGCGTTGCAAATAAGCGTTATGAGTGAACGATGATCGGTGACGGCGCTGCACGGCAGGCGGCGGCGCGCGCGGCGGCGCCACTCGTATTCAAGCACGATCCCGACCTGCCTATTTCCGCGCGGCGCGAGGCCATCATGCAGGCGCTGCGCGAGAACCAAGTGCTCATCGTTGCCGGCGATACCGGGTCGGGCAAGAGCACGCAGTTGCCGCAATACTGCCTCGAGCTTGGCCGGGGCATGACGGGAATCATCGCGCATACACAGCCGCGAAGACTGGCAGCGCGTGCGCTGGCCGCGCGAATCGCAGAGGAATTGGGCCAATCGGTCGGCCGCAGCGTGGGATTTCGCGTTCGATTTGCGGACCACGTGTCCGACGCGTCGCGCTTGGTGCTCATGACGGACGGGCTGCTGCTGGCGGAATTGGCTTCCGACCCGATGCTGCGCCGCTATGACACCATCATCGTGGACGAGGCGCACGAGCGTACGCTCAACGTCGACTTACTCCTGGGCGTTCTGAAGCAACTGTTGCCGCGCCGCCCGGACTTGAAACTCATCGTGACCTCCGCGACGCTCGACGTGGAGCGGGTATCGCAATTCCTGGACGGCGCACCGATCATCGCGGTCAGCGGGCGCAGCTACCCCATTGAAGTTCGCTATCGGGAATCGAACGAGGACCGGGAAGATCCTGATCTGCCGTTGGCGGTCCTCGATGCATGCCAGGAAATTGCGACCGAGCCGGGAGACATCGGCAACGGCGACATCCTGGTGTTTCTTCCCGGAGAGCGTGAGATTCGCGACGTCGGCGAACTGCTGGAGCGCGAACTGCAGTCCCGCGTCGAGGTGTTGAGTCTGTACTCGCGCCTGTCTTGGGAGCAGCAGAGCAAGATATTTCAACGCGGAGCCCGCCGGCGAATCGTGCTGTCGACCAATTTGGCGGAAACCTCGATCACCGTACCCGGCATTCGCGCCGTCATCGATTCAGGCCTGGCTCGCATCAGCCGCTATAGCGTGCGCAATCGCCTGCAGCGGCTGCCCATTGAGCCGGTTTCCCGCGCCAGCGCCGATCAGCGCAAGGGTCGCTGCGGCCGGCTCGCTGCCGGTCTGTGCATACGGCTGTACAGCCAAGAGGACTTCGAACAGCGAGCGCCGTTCACGGAGCCGGAGGTGCTGCGCACGAATCTGGCGGCCCTGTTGCTGCGATTGGCCGCGGACGGTTTGGGTCCGGCGGAGGACTTTCCTTTCATCGATCCGCCCGATTCACGCGCACTCAACGATGGCTATCGCTTGCTGCAAGAGCTGCAGGCGCTGGACGAGGACCGGCGCATCACG
>DATHFB010000290.1:0-5885 GCA_035318305.1 Steroidobacteraceae bacterium
CCCTGGATATTTGGGCAGCAACGAGGGATGAATGTTCAAAATCTTTCCCGCATATCGCTCCACGAATGGCGCGGACAGGATCCGCATGAATCCGGCGAGCGCGATCAGCGATGGGGAGTACGCGTCGATCGCAGCGGCCAGGCTCTGATCGTACGCGACGCGCTCCATGCCTTTCGCCGGCGTCAAAGCCCGAGCTGCGATGCCGAAGCTGCGGGCGACCTCGAGCCCCCCGGCGTCGGCTCGATCGCTGATCACCGAGCATATCGAATACGCCGCAGGTTCCGACCGGCTGTGCTCGATGAGCGCGCGCATGTTGCTGCCGCGTCCCGAAATGAGGATGACGATCGGCTGCCGCGGCGGCTTGCTGCTCAAGCGATGACGACGCCTCGGGTACCGCTGCGGATTTCCCCGATCACCACAGCCTCCTGGCCGGCATCGCGCAGCACGCCGATGGCCCGCTGCGCATCGCTCGCCGACACGTGCACCGTCATGCCGATTCCGCAATTGAACACGCGATACATTTCTGGGTCCGCGATCTTTCCCTGCTGCTGCAGCCAATCGAATACCGGTTCGCGGCGCCAGGAACGGCGCTCGAGAATCGCTTCCAATCCGTCGGGCAACACACGCGGAATGTTGTCAACCAAGCCGCCGCCGGTGATGTGCGACAGGCCATGCAATGAGACTTCGCCCATCAGCTTGAGCAGGGGCTTGACGTAAATCCGCGTCGGCGCCATGAGCCGATCGATCAGGCTGACGCCTTGAAGATCGGCCTGAATGTCGGCAGCGGACACCTGCAGAATTTTGCGGATCAAGGAGAAGCCGTTGGAATGGGGCCCGGAGGAGGGCAGCCCCAAGACCACGTCGCCGGCGCGTGTTTTCGAGCCGTCGATGATGGCTTCCTTCTCGACCACGCCGACGCAGAAACCCGCCAGATCATAGTCGGCGCCGTGATACATGCCGGGCATCTCGGCAGTTTCACCGCCAACCAAGGCGCATCCGGCCTGGACACATCCCTCGACGATGCCGGCAATGACGCGCTCGGCGACATCGACGTCGAGCTTGCCGCTGGCAAAATAATCCAAAAAGTACAGCGGCTCGGCCCCTTGGACGAGCACGTCATTGGCGCACATGGCAACCAGATCGATACCCACCCCGTCATGCCGGCCCGTGTCGATCGCCAGGCGCAATTTGGTACCGACCCCGTCGGTTCCCGATACCAGCACCGGTTTGCGATACCGGTCCAATGGCACTTCGACCAGAGCGCCAAAGCCGCCGATGCCGCCCAGCACTTCCGGACGCATCGAGCGCTTCACCCGCGGTTTGATTCGCTCGACAAGTTCGTCGCCGGCGTCAATATCGACCCCGGCGTCGCGATAGGTTACCGGCGCTCGCTCAATCATCTAAAGGATCCTTCATGTAGGACTTGGCCAACGCGGTTGGCCGTCGAAGCTGTGGTATTTTACAACACCATGGCACAGTACTTACGGCGCTTTTCGGAGCGATATTTGCGGGCCACCGCCATTTTGTGGGTGTGCGTTGCCGGACTTTGCTTCGGCGACGCCGCTTTTTCGCTTACGCGTACGGAGATGTACCAGGCCACCGCGGCCGTTTCCGACCGATCCGAAGCGGCCCAAACCGCGGCCTTCCAGAACGCGATGCGGACGGTATTGATTCGAGTCACCGGCCGGCGCTCGGCGGATGAGGATCCCGCATTGGGTCCTCTGATCAGCAATGCACGGCGCTACGTGCAGCAGTACCGCGCCGCTCCCGACAGTCAGTTGTGGGTGGCGTTTGACGGGCCCGCCATCGAACGTTGGCTCACGCAAAACGGCCAGCCCCTGTGGGGCCACGAGCGCCCGACGACCTTGGTCCTGCTGGCGGTGCAAACGGGAGCGCAAGGCGGCAGCGTCGTGGCCACGGAGGACAGCTCCGAACTGAAGGCTGCCATCGCTGACGCGGCGCTGGCGCGCGGACTACCGCTGGTTTGGCCGAGCGGCGCGGAGCTGCAGAAGTACCATATCGATTTCGCCACGGTGAGCAACGGCTCGCCTTCGGCCTTCACGGACATCGGCCGGCGCATGGGCAGCGACGGAATCTTGGTTGGGCGAGCCAGCGGCGCCGCGGCGAACGCCAATATTCGTTGGACCCATTTGTTTCAGGATCGCAGCAGCGAATATTCCGGTACGTTGGAGGGTGTGAATCGCGCCGCCGATTTATATGCGGGCCTGTTCGCCGCCAGCGGCAGTCTCGTGCCGATGGATATCGAGGTCGTTGGCGTCAGCGATCTTCGCGACTATGCGGGTCTGGAGAATTATCTCGAATCGCTGACCTTTATCTCGCATGTGAGCGTGGAATCCTTGTCGGGAGATACCGTCAGATTCCGCTTGGCGACCCGCGGCGGGGGCGACTCGCTGCAGCGTGCGCTATCGTTGAATGGGCGTTTGCAGCCGGTTGCCGCCGGCGAGGCTGGAATTCAGCGCTTCCAACTACGTCATTAGACGCGAGTTCGGTCCGTGCGTCACATACCGAACGTCATCAGCATGATCAGAATTCTATTGGTCGTGCCGATTGCCATCGCCCTCAGCGATGGACTGCTGGCGCTGGCGATACTGCTGTTCGGCATCGCCGCCGTGTCGGACGCCGCCGATGGATATCTTGCCAAGCGATTCGGTTGGCAGAGCGAACTCGGGGCCATATTGGACCCCATCGCGGACAAACTGTTGCTCGCAACCGCCTTCGTCACGTTGAGCCTTCTGAAACTCGTGCCGCTGTGGCTCATGGCGGCGGCGGTGGCGCGCGATGTGATCATCGTTTGCGGGGCCGCCGCATACCGCATCTTCATCGGCCGCTTGGCGGCGCATCCTTCGCTCATCAGCAAGCTCAATACGCTGGTTCAAGGCGCATACATTGTGGCGGTCTTGAGCCGCGCGAAATTTTCGCTGCCGCCCGAGTGGCTGGTGACCTGGCTCGGTGCGCTGGTGTTCGCCACGGTGATCGTGAGCGGCATTGATTACGTCCTGGTTTACGGTAGGCGGGCGGCGGCAGCATGAAGCAACTCGCGCTGGGCGTGCGGCTTCGTACCGATGCAGTGTTCGAGAGTTTCGCGCCGGGCCAGAACTCGGAGATCTTGACGGCGCTGCGCTCGGCTACTGCCGGTCCCGTATGGCTTTGGGGCGCGCACGGCTGCGGCAAAACTCACCTGCTGCAGGCGGTCTGCGCGGAGGCGGGCGACAGCGCGGCATATTTTCCGTTGGACCGCTCGCTTGCTTTGCCGCCCGATGCGCTGACGGGTTTCGAGCGCAGTCGCGTGCTCTGCATCGATGACGTCGATGCCATCGCGGGCGATGCGGTGTGGGAGCAGGCGCTGTTTCGGCTCTTCAATGAAGCCGCTGAATTGCGCACTCGCTTGATATTCGCAGCCGCGGCGGCGCCGCGCCATGCGGCCTGGGTGTTGGAGGACTGGCGCTCCAGGGCCGCCTCCTGCGTCGTTTACCAGCTTCGGGAACTGGATGACGAAGGGCGCATCGAGGCGTTGCGGCTGCGCGCGGCGCAGCGCGGGTTGCAACTCCCCTATGAAACGTCCGAGTACTTGCTGAAGCGCATGCCGCGCGATCTGCCTTCGCTGTTTCAGATCCTCGATGCGCTCGATGAGGCCTCGATGGTCGAACAGCGCCGGCTCACCATTCCCTTCATTCGCGATGAACTCGAGAAGCACGCAAGAACAAAATCATAGCGCAGAACCAGGCGAACACCAGCAGCAGGCTCATGGCCGCCACCCAGCGCGCCTGCGGGTTGACCAAGAGTTCGGTGAGGGCAAAGGCCAGGTAGGGGATGGCAAACAGGGTTGCCCAAGCGTAGGTGTAGCGGCTGCCGCGCAGCAGCCCCGGCAGCGGCGCCAACAATGGCAAAGCAGCGATGACGCAGATAGGCCAGGGATAGCCGACGAGAATCCACGCGAGCAGGCTCAAGGCGAGAGCGAGCCAAAGCCAAATGGTCAGCGAGCGCGAAGCCGATGCAGCGCTCATGCGCGCGCTGCGAGCCGGGCGGCGAGCGCAGCGACCCGCGTTCCCAACGCGCGCGCCAAGGCACTCTCATGCTCGGAGAGTTCGCCGTGTTGAGTAAGAGCGGCCACATGACTCGCGCCGTACGGCGTCCCGCCGCTGCGCGTGTCCGTCAGGCCCGCCTCCGTGTATGGCAGGCCCACCAAGTACATGCCGTGGTGAAGCAACGGCACCATCATGGACAACAGAGTCGACTCCTGGCCGCCATGCAGCGTTTGGGTCGAGGTGAAAACGCCGGCGGGCTTACCCACCAGGGCGCCGGATACCCACAGCGCGCTGGTGCCGTCCAAGAAGAATTTCACCGGCGCCGCCATATTTCCAAAGCGGGTGGGGCTGCCGAGAATCAAACCGCAACATTCGATTAGATCGTCATGCGTGGCATACGGCGGCCCCTCGTCCGGCACCGGCGGGTCGAGCCTCTGCGTGGTGGCGGCGACGGGAGCAACGGTGCGCAGTCGCGCCTGCATTCCGTGAACAGCTTCGACGCCGCGGCAAATTTGTCGCGCCAGAGCGGCGGTGCTCCCTTGGCGCGAATAATACAGAACCAGTACTTCGTTCATCGATGCTCTTCCGTGGAATCACGCAGGATTGCGTGCGCGTGCTGCGCCGGCGCAACGCATTATGTTGTGCTGAACGGACATTGTATAACGGCCGCTTGTTTGACGGCTTTGGCGGCTATTGCTAGTGTCGCTGCCATCCTATGTCGCGGTTCATTCTTGTCCTGGTCGGTGTCGCCTGTCTGCTCGGCTGCAGAACGGCGCCGCCCGTGCAGGAAATGAGCGACGCTCGGCAGGCGATTGTCGCCGCTGCGGCGGCCGGCGCCACCCGCGGCAGTTCCCCCGAATACGATGCGGCGCAGGCGGCGATTGCGAGAGCAGAGGCGCACTTGCAGGCGCAGGAATACGGCCGGGCCCGACTGGCGGCGCTGCAAGCCAAGCACCATGCCGCCGTAGCGCTCGCCAACGCCCAGCACGCCGAAGCGCCGGTCGCCGTTCCCCACTAGCGGCGGCAAACTCGATGGATGAGGTGATCCGGCGCTTTCTGGTGATGGGAAAGGTCCAGGGCGTCTATTTCCGTCACAGCGCACGTCTCGAAGCCAAACGACTCGGGGTGCGTGGCTTGGCTCGAAACCTACCCGATGGATCGGTCGAAGTGCTGGCGCAAGGCAGTCAGTCTTCGGTGGACGCATTGCGCCAATGGCTGCATCGCGGGCCGGCCCACGCGCGCGTCGAAACGGTGCGCGAATCCGATGCAGCCGAGAGCGAGCGAAGGGAAATACCTGCGGAATTCGAGGTTTTCTAAAAGCGCCAAGCGCGCTGCCACCGCTGCATGACGAGCGCTGGATACTTGTTTTGGCCGACGCTGCCGTTATAGCGGGCCAGCGCCCGCGACCAATTGCGATTCTCCATACGCAGGTAGTAGCGCAGGATCTCGCAGCCCATGCGTATGTTCGGCGCGGCTTTGACCAGCTGATTCTGGACGCCCAACTGTCGCGGCCAAAACGGCATCACTTGCATGAGGCCCACGGCGCCGGCCGGCGAGACTGCCCAGCGATCAAAACGGCTCTCCACCTCCATCAGGGCCAACACCAGGTCCGGTGGGATTTGCAGCGCGGGATCTCGCTTCGCCTCACAGTACACGTGATCCAGAATCTCAACCCGCGCTTCGTGGGTCGGAACGAACCGCGCGAGGCGCGGTTCCATGGACTTGTGCCAGACTTCAGATTCGTACTTATCGGTGAAGCAATCCGAGCTGCCGATGATTTTCTGCAGCAGCTCCTTCAATTCCGGATCGCGCTGCTGATCCGCCCGCGCAGCCCCCGGC
>DATHFB010000291.1:0-25040 GCA_035318305.1 Steroidobacteraceae bacterium
TCCGGGGGCTCGGGAAGCCGCCCCGGCGGCTCAGGAAGCCGCTCCGGCGGCGGGGGCGCCCGTTCCGGCGCAGGTCCGCCGCGTCGCGGCCCACCCTCTCGGCCCTCGCATACTGCGTCACCCCGTCCGGCCGCGCCGGCCTCGAATCCGGGAAATGCAGCGGGAACGGCGGATGCACAGACCGGCGATCCAAGCCGCAGCCGCAGACGCCGGCGTGGACGCGGCGGCGGCGGTCCGGCCGGCGGCGCGCCGCCGGGCGCGGCCGGTCCTGCGACCTAGCCTCAACGGCTTCGCCGCGGCTACAGAAGCTCGGCGACGCCGTCGATCGCCGCAAAATTTCCCGTGGCTTGGGGCGGCGCACCGCTATCCGGACGGCGAACCGCGCGCAAATGAGCGATGCCGTAATCGCGGGCGCACTCGAGCACCGGCAGGCTGTCGTCGATGAACAAGGTCCGCTGCGGCGAGAACTCCTCGAGCGCAGCCAGGCGCGGCCAAAACGCCGCATCTTCTTTCGGCGCATCGAATGGCTGCGAGGAGTAGCAGGCGTCAAAATACTGCGTCAGCGCGACGCGCTCATTCTTGATGGCCAGCGTGATGGGATGCGAGTTGGTGACCAGCAACACGCGTTTGCCGCTCGTGCGCAATTTGCGCAAGAACATTTCCGCCCCGGGCAGAAAATCGACATGCAGCAACGCCTCGCGTTTGAGCGCGGGGATGTCAAGGCCGAGCTCCCGTGTCCAGTACTCGATGCAGTACCACTGCAGGGTGTGCGCAACGTTTTTGAACTTGGGAGCCAACAGAGCTTGCGCCTCTGCCTCGCTCAAGCCGTTGGCGGCGGCATATCGGCTTGGGATCAAGGTCAGCCAAAACCAATTGTCGAAGCGCAGATCGAGCAGGGTCCCATCCATGTCGAGCAATACGGTGTCGACGCTCTGCCAGTCGACTGCAGCGGAAGTTCGCATGTGCGTATGATATCAAGCGATGCGAAATCTTCCCGCCCTGGCTGAATCCTTGATGCCCATCGCCGAGGGCGCGGGCGCCGCCATCATGCGGATCTACGACTCGGGATTCACGGTGCAGCGCAAGGACGACAACTCGCCGCTCACCGCGGCAGATCTGGAATCGCAGCGGGTCATCATCGAGGGGTTGAAGCGCATCACGCCGGACATTCCGATTCTGTCGGAAGAATCGGCGGCGGCGCCCTGGCCTGAGCGGCAGACCTGGCGCGAATTGTGGGTGGTCGATCCACTCGACGGCACGCGCGAGTTCGTCAAGCGCAACGGCGAATTCACCGTCAACATCGCGCTGATCGTGGAGCACGAACCTCTGCTCGGCGTCGTTGCCGCGCCTGCTCAAGGAATGATTTTTTGGGGTATTGCCGGCGTCGGCGCATTCAGCCGCCGCCACGGCGGCGAGGCACGCCGCATTCAAACCAGCCCGCCGCAACAGCCGGTGCGCGTGGTCGGCAGCCGTTCCCATCCCAGTCCGCAGACGGCGGCGTATTTGACCCGATTGGGCCCTCACGCCATATCGGGAGTGGGAAGCTCGCTGAAATTCTGTTTGCTTGCCGAGGGAAAAGCCGATCTATACCCGCGCTTTGGCGCCACATCGGAGTGGGACACCGCCGCGGGACAAGCGGTATTGGAAGCGGCAGGCGGTCATGTCACGCGCATGGACGGACACCGCATGCGCTACAACTGCCGCGAGAGCGTGATCAACGGCGATTTCGTGGCCTTCAGCGATCCGAGCGTGCTGCCGGCTTGATGCTTGGGTCGGCTCAGGCGTGACCCACCGGCTCGCACAATTGCAATGTGGCGTCCAACAACGTAGGGATATCGAACACAACTTCGTCCTCGGCCATCGTCAGCTTGGCGACGCCGGCCGCGGCGATGAGCGCCGCCGGCACATGAATCTGATCGCGCCGCTGCGGCATGGTCCAGGGGCTGACCCGGGCATCGCCGAAAGCACGGTTCAACGCGCCCCAGCGCAGGTGAGCGGCACGCGCCAAGGGCGTATCGCCGCCCCATTGACGCTGAGCAATGGCAATTGACATGTCGCCTGCAAGCGAGGGCGGAGTCGTCATCAGATCGTGCACATAGCGCACCATCTCGTTGGGATCCACGCGCACGGCCAGCGACTGCTGATGATCATTGGTCATATTGCTTGCCTCTGCTTCCATGCTCCTTGAACTTGGGGTCAAGTCCCAAAAACCAAGGGGCGGCACCTTGGGCCCCGAAGGGTTAAGATCCGGTCATGGAAAATGACCTGATTATGCTCGTGGCTGTTGCGGGCGCTCTGGCGGGCGCCTACAGGGTCTGGCAGATCTCCCTGGATGCCCGGGAGGCCGCCAATCGCATCGCCAAGGACACCTGCTCCCGGGCTGTGGTGCAGTTTTTGGACGGTACGGTTGCGTTCGCCGGTTTTAGGCTGACCCGCGATTCCCGGGGCAAACGGCGCCTGCTGCGCACGTATACCTTCGATTACACCAGTGACGGCTTCGAGCGCGCGCAAGGGTTCATCGTGCTCGCCGGGGGCCGCCTCGAGGCCGTTGGACTGGCCGGCAACCCATTGTGAGCGGCGCACTCAACATCGACCTGCATACGCATTCGAATTGTTCCGATGGGTCCTTGACGCCGGCCGCGCTCATCGAGCGCGCGGCAGCCGCCGGAGTTGAGGTGCTGGCGCTCACCGATCACGACACGGTCGCAGGACTCGACGAGGCGCAGCAATCCGCGCGAGCGCTGGGACTCAAGCTCGTGCCCGGAGTGGAGATCTCCGCTTCCTGGCGCGCCCAGGCCATTCACGTGCTGGGGCTGTGGATCGATCCCGCATCGGCTGCTCTGGGCGGCATGTTGCACGCACAAGGCGAGCTGCGCCGCTCCCGCATGCGTAAAATTTGCGCGCGCCTCGAGAAACTCAAACTTCCCGGCGCGCAACTGCTGGCTGCCGTCGAGGCGCACCCCGGCTTGCCCACTCGCGCACATCTCGCGCAGGCGTTGGCGGCCGGCGGCCACGTCGCCACCCCCGACGCGGCGTTCCGCAAATACCTGAGCAAGGGCAAGGCGGCACACATCGCTGCAGAATGGCCTGCGCTCGAGGAGGTCGTGGGCTGGATTTGCGGCGCCGGCGGCGTGGCTTCCCTGGCCCATCCTGCGCGCTATTCCCTGTCCTCGGGGGCGCGGCGGCGGCTGCTCGCTGACTTCACCGCCGCGGGCGGCACGGCGCTCGAGGTCGTCACCGGCGGCAATGGGGCCCAGCATGTCGACACCTGCGCATCGCTCGCGGTGACCTATGGTCTTTTAGGGTCGGTGGGCTCGGACTTTCACAATCCGCAGGCGGCTTGGAATCCTCTCGGCCGCTCCCTTAAGCTGCCGGATCGCGTCACTCCGGTGTGGCGCAGCTTCGGCCTATAAACGTGAGTGACGAAAAGAACAACGTCAATACTGATTTGTTCAAGAACATCGAGCGCCTGCGCCAGCTGCGCATCGAGCATCGCGATCTCGACGACGTCATCTCCCGTCTCAGCATGGACTTCAAGGTGGACGAGCTGCAAATGAAACGCCTCAAACGGCGCAAGCTGCTACTCAAAGATCAAATCGCGAGACTGGAAAGTCAGCTGATACCGGATCTGAACGCATGAATGAGATCTGGCTGCGCATCCAGGCGCTCTTCGATATTTTATCGACCCGCAATGTGCTGATCGAGCTCGGTGTGTTGGTCGTGTGTCTGCTGGCCGGCGGCTTCGTCGGTTTGGAGTTGACCCGGCGCTATCAGCGCCAGCAAAGCAGGCCGCCGATGGCGCTGGCGTGGCGATACTTCGCCACACAGGGCAACGTCGTGGTGACGCCCATCATCGTGGTATTCGCGCTGGTGCTGCTGGCCAACAGCTCGCTGCAGGCGGCGCACTTCGACGTGACTATACTCGGCGCCGCGGCACGCCTGGTGCTTGCGTACATCGTGGTGCGCATCGGCGTGCTGGTGTTTGCCGCGAGTCTCGGCAACAAATCCTGGATCCAGAATTGGGAAACCCGCGTCGCGCTGCTGATCTGGCTGGTGATAGCCGCGGAATATCTGGGCTGGCTGGACCCCATCATCGCCACCTTGGACAGTGTCGGCATCGCCGCCGGCAAGACCCGCGTCACGGTATGGTCGGTGCTCAAATTGCTGTTCACATTGACGCTGTTCATGCTGGTAGCGGCGTGGATCAGCCGCTGGGTCGAACGGCGGGTGAAAAAACTCACCAGTGTCGCGATGTCCACGCGCATCGGCATCGCGAAATTCTCCAATGCCTTCCTGATCGCCTTGAGCATTCTAATCGGCCTCAACGCCGCCGGCGTGGATCTGACCGCATTGACGGTGCTCACCGGGGCGGTGGGGTTGGGCTTGGGATTCGGCCTGCAGTCCATCGCGGCGAATTTCGTCTCAGGCTTCGTGCTGCTGATGGATCGTTCGATCAAGCCGGGCGATGTCATCAGTCTCTCGGGCCAGGCCGGCACCAGCACCGAGAATTTCGGCTGGGTGCAAGAGTTGCGCGGCCGCTATGTGGTGGTGCGCGATCGCGATGGCGTGGAAATGCTGGTGCCGAATCAGCAGCTCATTTCCAACGCCGTGATCAATTGGAGCTATACGGATCCGCGCATCCGCCTGAAGCTGCCCGTCCGCATCAGTTACCGCGACGATCCGGAATTGGCGCTGAAAATATTGCTTGATGCTTGCGAGGGCCAGGCGCGCGT
The DNA here is from genome assembly GCA_035318305.1 of Steroidobacteraceae bacterium. Classification (GTDB taxonomy): domain Bacteria; phylum Pseudomonadota; class Gammaproteobacteria; order Steroidobacterales; family Steroidobacteraceae; genus Bog-1198. Next base: position 4,734 of record DATHFB010000291.1, read on the forward strand.
GCTGCGCGATCCCGCGCCGGTGTCCCGCTTGATGCACTTCAGCGACAGCGGCATCGAGCTGGAACTTCGATTCTGGATTTCCGATCCGCAGGAAGGCGTCAACAACGTGCGCTCCGAGGTCAATCGCGCCATATGGCGCTTGTTCAAGGAGCACCACATCACGATTCCGATGGCGCAGCGCGAAATCATCGTGCGCAATGCTGCTTCGGAGCTTGACTGATCCTAGTGCCGATCGAAATCACACCGCACATTTCCATCCCCGACGAAGAGCTGGAATGGAAATTCATCCGCGCATCGGGCCCGGGCGGCCAGAACGTCAACAAGGTGTCGAGCGCCGTGCAGCTGCGATTCCTGTTGCCGCTCAACACCAGCTTGCCCGTTTCCGCCAGGAATCGGCTGCGCGCCATCGCGGGTCAGAAGCTGGTCGATGACGGCAGCATTTTATTCAGCGCGCGCAGCGAACGCAGCCAAGAGCAGAATCGCCGCGCGGCGGCCGAGCGTTTGGCGGCGTTGATCCGCACGGCGCTGATCGAACCGAAGATCCGTAAAAAGACCCGCCCCACCAAGGGCTCGCAGGAGCGGCGCATCGAGTCGAAGAAGCGGCGCGGCGCGACCAAGTCGCAGCGCGGCCGCCAGGGATGGGACTAAGGCTGCTGATTCTGCAAGCCCGCGCGGGTGCCGACGTAGGTAATATTCGCCGTTTGGGCTCGCATCAACTGCGCAAATTGATTGGCCGGCAGGGGTCTATTGAAATAGAAGCCCTGCAGTTCGTCACAGGCGTGGGCACGTAAAAAATCCGCTTGCTCCTTGGTTTCCACGCCCTGCACGATCACCGTCAAGCTCAAGGATTTGCCCATGGAAATGATCGCATCGGCAAGCCCTGAATCCTCCGACGGACCGACCAGGTCGCCGATGAACGAGCGATCAATCTTGACCGTGTCGAGCGGGAACCGCTGCAATGTGGCCAGCGAAGAATAGCCGGTGCCGAAATCATCGACCGCGATGCGAATCCCCAAGGACTTGAGTCCGGTCAGAATTCGCAGCGTGTTCTCCACGTCGCGGATCAGCAGACTCTCCGTCAGTTCGAGTTCGAGCAGTTGCGGATTCATGCCGGTGGACTTGAGTATCGACGCGAGATCCTGCAGCAGGGATTCATCCAAGAACTGACGCTCCGTCATGTTGACGGCGATGCCAAACGGCGGGAGGCCCTCGTTTTGCCACGCCACGCTTTGCAAGCAGGCAGTTTTGAGCACCCACTTGCCTATGGGCACGATCAGGCCCGTCTCCTCGGCGATCGGAATGAATTGCATCGGCGTCACCGTGCCCAGGTCGGGATGTTCCCAGCGCAGCAACGCCTCCATCCCGGAGATGCAGCCGGTGCGGATATCACGCTTCGCTTGATAATACAGCCGAAATTCGTCGCGCTCGAGCGCGTGTCGCAGGCTCGATTCCAAGGTGAGGCGCTCGAGGGAATTCGCATTCAGCTGTTCGGAGTAGAATTGAAAATTGTTCTTCCCTTCGGCCTTTGCCTGATACATCGCGATATCGGCATTCTTGGTCAAGGTTTGCTCGTCCTGCCCGTCCCGCGGATAGACGCTGATGCCGATACTCGCCGTGATGCGAAATTCGTGACCAATGAGGGTAAACGGCTTGGCGAGGACGCCCAGTATCTTATGGGCCACGGTTGCCGCGAGCTTCCCGTCTTCCAGTTCCGGCAGCAGCACGACGAATTCATCTCCTCCCAGGCGCGCCACCGTGTCGCTATCCCGCACGCAGCCCTGCAATCGGGTGGCGACCTCCTGGAGCAATTGATCGCCCGCCTCATGCCCCAGCGTGTCGTTGATCTGCTTGAAGCGGTCAAGGTCGAGGAACGCGACGGCAAGTTCCCGGTCGTAGCGACGCGCTTCGCTTATGCGCTGACTCAGCAGTTTGCTGAACATGCTGCGGTTGGGCAGACCCGTGAGGCCGTCATGGTAGGCCAGGTACTCGATACGCTGCGCGTGGGCGAGTTTGGATTCGCTTTCCCGCGCGCGGCTCTGGGCGAGCTGCCAGCTCATCCGGCCCAATAGCGCCGTGAACAGGACAATTGCGAGGCTGCCTGCGGCCGCCCGCCAAAGGTAAACAGCGGAGTTTTTCTCCACGGCGGCAAGTTGTTCATCCTGTGCCAGTCCGACGAGTATCGCCAGAGGAAACCCGTAGATTTCGCGCGCGCCGCTCCAGCGCCGCACGCCGTCCCAGCTGCTGAGCGAGACAGGCGGGTCCGCATCAACCTCGTCAGGTTTCGGCAACAGGGAGGAATAATTGATCGCATCGCCGGAAAACATCGAGTCCCCGCTGCGCCTGACCCGAAAAATGCCGTCGGTTCCCAGGACGCCGAGCACCCCGTGTTCGCCCAACTTCGAGGCGTCGTAGCCGCTGACGAAAAAAGCCGCGTCGACCGCAACGATCACGGCGCCGTCGAAATCGCCGTTCGCTGCATTCAACCTGCGGGTGAATGGTACTCGCCCGTCGCCCGTTGCACCCTGCGGTAGATGTCCGACGCGTATGGAGTCGCCGTCGCGCTGGTCGCGAAAATAACCCCGATCGGCAACGCTCACGGCCCCGAGCGGGCGGGTGCTCTCCAAGATGGTGCCGTGCCGATCGGCAATACCGACGGAGAAGACCAGGTCCGGCGGCAACAATCCGCGATCCTTGAGTTCTGCGAGCGTGCCGTGCATCCCCGCGCGTTCGTGCCAAAACTTGACGAGGTTGAGCGTTTGATCGATTTCGTGCAGGACGCGTACTACTTGAGCCTCGTAGGTTCCCAATAGCTCATGGCTCAATGTCGCTGCGTCGTGCTCAGCTTCGGCGTGCTTGATTCTGACGAGGCCGAGAGTTGCTCCCCACGTTGCCGCCAACAAAACCACGGCGATGAGCGGAAACAGAATCTGCGGTTCCGCGATCCGGCTCACCCGGCGATGCAAGGTTTCTTTCAAGGACTGTGGACTCACGCGATCCGGCCTATGCAGCGTCAATCGAGCGGCAACACGACTTTGACCGAGGCATCCACGGCGGACTTCTCGATGTAACCCACGGCGTTCGGGTTTGCAGCGATGGCCTGCTTTACCGCCGCCGAGTCGGGCAGTTGCTTCGGTGGAAGGCCCCTGCCGGTGAACAAGATGCGCGACCAGATTGCCTTGACCTGCGCGACGTCGCGCCCCGTCGCCTGTTTATAGAACTGGACGTAGATCGCCGAACCCGCGGTTTGATCGATCGGCGTCAGGCTCCCGCCTCTGCCCAGGTACAGATCGGAAATTTGTTCCTTGCTGATCGGTTTTGCCGCAGGACTGACGATGACGACGATCTCCTCCGCGAAGATGCTTGGAGCGGCCAACACGGCAAAGATCAAGGCGCCGAGCGCCGGAGAATTCATGCGAGGTACGCGCGGCATGTGCTTAGAACAGAAAATCCAAAGCCAAGCTGATCACATTGGCTTTATCGCCGGCCCGGGCACCCGGTTGCAGGTTGGTGAACGAGGCGGGCGCGTTTAGCGATCCGATGGTCACCTGTTGCAATTGCAGCTTGAAGTCGAGGTTCTTTGCAAAGTCCCAGCGTACGCCGGCTGACACCGTGTGCTCGTTACCCAGTGACGTCAGCCCGGATGGCGGAACCGTACTCGGTGTATGTTCCGTGGAGTAGATGGCGTAGGGAGTGAACTGGCCGAGCCGCAGGCCACCGCTCAGATACCAGGCGAAGAAATCGCCGAAGAAATCGTAATGGGCGTAGTTGCTGTCCCCGGTGACAAACCACGTTCCCGGGTCATATGTGAATCCCGCACTGGCCAGCCGGAATTGAGCCGGCGGCATTCCCGCGTAGGTGTACTTCATCGACTGGTAAGCCAAATGCACGCTGGTGTCGCCGTACCTCAGAGTGTCGCTGAATACCACGAGATTCTTGCCATCAAACACCGCTCCGGGAAATTCCTCCGACGTGCGCCCCCATTGTAACCTAAGGTCCTGGGTCACAGCTCCCGTCGCTACACGGTAGAGCACATCGACACCATCGCTGTGGGTCGCAGAGTTCGAGTAGCGGATTTCATTGGGAAGCCGTACCCACGGCAAGGTGTAACCGACATTTTCGCTGTCGGAACGCTCATAGGTGGGCAAAAGCGTGCGGCCAACCCGCACTGCCAAGTCCGAAGTGAACGCGTACTTGATGTTGGCCCACTCGAGAATAGGTTTGTAGTTGCCGTCCGCGTCGTAGCGTGAGATGACTTGCACCACACCGGTGAGCCCGTCGGCAATCTTCAAGTCGGCCTGAGCGCCTACATCACTGTCCGGGGTGGCACTCCAGCTGCGGCTGTAGCCCGCGCCGCTCGGCTGCAAAAAATTCCCGGTAAAATCGGCCTGCCGGTAGTCGGAATGTACCTCGCCCAGCGTGCCGAATCCGCTGAGCGTCACATACTGGCCAATCGAGTTGTCCGCGTGTCCCGGCATCGTACCGAGCACGAATGCCGAGGCAGCGGCCGCCGCCTTCAATTTGTAGTTCATACGTTGCATGTTCCGTGACCGGCGTCGCACTCGCAGCGACACGCTTGCGGCAGCCGCAGTTCACGGTTTCGCGGCCGCGCACTGATGCCAGAATATGTGGTATCGGCACGGACTTGTTTGCGCTGAAGCACAGTTTGGGAGAATAAGATCGGCCGTCCACGCTGCAGCCGCACTCCTGCAGGTCATTGGCCCAAGGTCACCTGCAGGATGCTGTGCCTGATCTGCTCGGACAGCACCAGCTGAGCATCGGCCGCAACCCCCAGCAACGGATCACCGAAAAGCAATTTCTGATCCTCGGACAGTTGTATGACGTTGCGCCGGCGCAAGAGCTCGATGAAATTTCGGAACAGGCTCTTGTCGACGAACTCGGGCGAGTTCAGCCCGTAGAGTACCGTCATGCGTTGCGCCATCAGATGACAACGCTCTTCGAGCGCCTCATGGGTAATCGTGCCGCTGCCTGCCTGCAACAGCAACGCAATCGCCAGGTAATATCGCTCCAGGGTTTGAATCGTTGCCTGGGCCAGCACCGAGAGCCGGATGGCCTCGAGCGAGGTCGGCGGCGGCCGCTGCCACTCGCTGCGATCGGCGTTGGCCTGCAGCAGATTGAGCTGCACGAAGGTGTCGAGCAGCGAATCGGCCACTGCACTCACCTGCGTCTCATCCCAACGCAAAAACAACTCCGCAGAAATATAGGGATAGACCCGCCACACCAGCCGTTGTATGTCGGCAGTGCGCATCGTTGTGTTGCTCACGAAGGCGCATGCCAGCAGCGAGGGCATGGCGAAGAGATGCAGGATGTTGTTGCGGTAGTAGGTCGCAAGCACGGCGTTTTCGGTATTCATGCGCATGATGTCGCCGAGCGGATGCTTCTGCCGCTCCAGAATCCCCATCGATTCGACGTAGGCGACCATTTGCCGGCCGCTGTCGGCGGTCACCGTCACCAGCGGGGAATACGGCGCATCGCGCAGCAGCCGTTGATACAGCTCCAGCTGGTGTATGAGATCGAGTTCCGGCAGCGCCTGCCTGGGGGTCGCCAAAATCGCCATGGCCACCAAATTGATCGGCGTCACCGCGGCAGCCGCGTTGATTTCGGTATTGATCCGAACGGCGAGATTTGAAATCGCCTCTCCTATCCAACCGGCGCGCGGATCGTCATTTTCAGCCGGGCTCGAGCGCCAGTTGGGATTGTGCTCGTGCAGCAGCTCGTCGAGCGCAATGGGCCGGCCCAAATTCACGTGGACTTTGCCGAATTTGCTGCGCAACACCGAGACGATCGACTTGAGCAAGACGAAGACGCTTTCCTTTTGCTTCGGCTGCCCCGACAGTTCGCCGATATAGGTCCTGCCCTCCACGATGCGTTCGTAGCCGAAGTACACCGGCATGAAAATCACCGGACGCTTCGGGTCGCGGACATAGCTGCGCACCGTCATCGACAGCATCCCGGCGCGCGGTGAGAGCAGCCTTCCCGTCCGGCTGCGACCGCCCTCGATGAAATACTCGAGAGGATGGCCGCGCGCCATCATGAATCCCAAGTACTTGGCGAACACCACCGGATACAGCGCGTCGCCCTTGAAGCTGCGCCGCAGGAAAAAGGCGCCGCCCTTGCGCAGAAAGCGTCCGATCAGCGGCATGTTGAGATTCGCGCCGGCGGCGACGTGCGGAACGGCAAACCCTTTGCGGTAAATGATGTACGACAGCAGCAAATAATCCATGTGGCTGCGGTGGCAGGGGACATAGATGATTTCAACCCCATCGCCGACGGCGCTCAAGTTCTCGAGGTGTTCGAGTTCCACGCCGTCGTACAACGAATTCCACAGGCGGCCCAATGCCATGGCCATGAAAGTGACGAAGGCCTGGGAATAGTTCGCGGCGATTTCCAGCGCATACTTGCGCGCCAGCAGCAATGCGGGGCGCCTTTGCAATTGGCGAACCTGCATCTCATTGCGCACGGCCTGGCGAACGGCTTGAGTCTTCAGGATCTGCAGCACCATGGTGCGCCGATGCGACAGGTCCGGACCGATGCTCGACGCTCGCTGTGCGCGCAGCACCATGCGCAGCGAACGCAGGACGCGCCGTACTCTGCGCGGCTCGCTGAGGCCCTCTTCCATGACATCGCGCAGCCGTATGGGCTCGCCGAAGTACACCAAGGTATTTCGGCCGTTGAATATCACGCTCAGGAATTTTCGGAAGCGCCCGACCAAGATCCAGTCCTCGGTGAACAGCAGGCGCCACCAGCTCACTTCTTTATGCGGTGCGCGGCCCCAGAAAATAGCCACCGGCACGAGATCGACGTCGAACTGAGGGTATGCTGCGGCCGCCGCAATCAATTGCACCAGGTAGCGCGGCGCGCGTGCGGCGTTGCGGGTGCGGAACAAGCTTGGGCGCCGTTGCAACTCGAAATAGGCGCGATCAGCGCGTTTCGCTCCCATGATCAAGCGCCTCGCGGGCCGGGGCAGATTGTGCCGCGCGCAGACGCCGCTGAGCACCGCGAAGTCAGTTTGGCTCTCGCGCTCCAGGACATAGCAAACGGGCCGCGGTCTCGAGGCGATCGCCGCCACCGCATCATCGGGCTTGATGGTCACGCGCACCCACAAGCCTAAAAGCTTGCGCACGCTCCATCGCCACGCCTGGCCCAAGCCGACAAAAGGGTTCATGGCGTCTGAGTGCTAGGGACGGTTATCGCCGCTCTTATCGCCGCTTTCTTGATTCTCGATCTGTTTGCGCGTCTTTTCCGCGTTCTCGTCGACAGTTTTCTGCACTTCGCGCGCCCGATCGACTTGACGAGTGAGCGGATCGAAGACGGTCTTCGCGGGCGGCGGCGGTTCGGGTGAAGAACAGGCCGCAATGAACAAAACCGACAGCGCCATTGTCGAATACTTTACGTAACCCATGAAGCACCTAGAGGTTGCCGGCCAGTAAGGAGCTTGAGTGTACAATACGCGCATGTCCCGCTTTGCATTCCTCTTGAGTCTGGCCGCGATGGCGAATGCCGCCGTGGCCGCGCCGGTCGATATCGACACCGCGGCGCAGCTCTATCAGGCCGCCGCCATCCGCGAGCAGGTGCGCGCTTCCTTGGGCTCGATGCCGGGGCATATTCGCAAGCTGTTTCAGGGCAATACCTCGACGCCGCTGTCCGAGCCGCAGCTTTCCGCCGTCAACGTTGCCGCGGTTCGCGCTTTTCGGATCGATGTGTTCGAAGCGCCCGCCTTGAGCGCGTTCGCGTCGAATCTCGACGCCGATACGCTGAAGAAAGCCGAAGCGTTTTTTTCCAGCGACTCGGGCAAGCGGTGGGTGGCCGCCGATGTCGGTTTGGCCTCGCTCAAGGATGAGGACGCCGACAAGATCATGAATGGCGACATGGCTGCGGCAACGACACCGCAGCGAAATGTCCTGTTTGAAAAACTGGAACGCGCCGAGCGATCGTCCGAATCCACGATTCAGATACTCTTGAGCATGGGCACCGCCGTCGCATTGGGAACAGCGGTCGGCTCCGGCATGGATCCTGGACCTGTCGAAGAGCGTGCCCGCAAATCCGGCGAAGCCAGCCGGCAGACTCTGGAAGACAACATGCGCGAGCCCATGCGCCGCTATGTCGCCTATGGTTATCGCGATTTGAGCGATGCGGACTTGAAGCACGTCTTGTCTTTTCTGCAATCCACCGCGGGCAAGCAGTACGTCTCCGCCTACATCGCTTCACTGGATGCCGGCTTTCGCGCCATGGGCAGGCGCTGCGGCGAGCAATTGGGCGAAAGCTTGCGTGAATTGGCGATGGCGCAACCGGCCCCCGAACACGCGGATCGCGAGCCGTCCGCCGCGGCTAAGCCGCACCCATGAGCGAGGCCAGAAAGGCTCGGAGCAGGCCGCAGATCTGACCGGTCCGATCTTCCAATCGATGATCGGAGTCGAGCACGTGGAGCGCTGCCTGATGCTCGCGGGCCCAGCGGATGCTGTTTTCAACCGGCACCACGTCATCGCGCCAGCCGTGCACGATGGCGGTGGGAGCGGCAACGTCTTGCGGCGTATGTTCTTCCAAGCCGGGCATGTAGAAGGCCGGCGCCAGTAGGAACAGGCCGCGAGGCGCCAACCGCGCGGCCGCGGCGGCCGCAACGTATGCGCCCATGCTCGAGCCGACGAGTACCAGCGCCCCTTCGAGCTCACCGCCGATTTGGACGAGTTTTTCGACCCGCCGGCCCGGGTCGTCCATTCCGCGGTAATCCACCGATTCGGCCCCTAAATTCAGATCGCGCGCCACGGCGGCCATCTGCAAGATCTTGCCTCCCCAGGGACCGCTTTCCTTGCCGTGCGAAAACACCACGGTATTGACGGTTGGATTCAAGAAACACCCCTTCGCAGCCGTTACAGACGTATGGCATTGGATGAAGAACAGTCGAGCGCAGCGCACGAAATGCACCGCGCCATCGACTGCCTGCGCCATTGTGCCGACCTGGCCGGCGTCGACCCGATTGCACTCGAGGCTTTGGCGGCGGGCGCCGTGCATTTCTCGCTGCCGGCAGGCCACCAGTTGTTCGAAGCCGGCTCCGAACCGGATGGAGTATATCTGCTCACCAGCGGCCGGCTAGGCGTCAAAACTCCGTCAAAAGCGGGGCTGACCGCCGAGATCGAACACGGCGAACTGGTTGGAGAGGCAGGCTGGCTGTTGGGAACACCGCGCAGCGCCACCGTGGTCGCGTTGCGCGACAGCGAGCTGTTGTTGGTGCCAAACGCCGAATTGGATCGCATTGCGGCGCAGTCCACGCATTTCTCGCTGGCGCTGGCGCGCCTCTGCGCCCGGCGCTTGAGACATAGCAACGCCCAGGAATACAAACCAAAACGCGCGCATATCTTTGCCGTCGTGCCGAACAGCATCGAGGTAGATGCGGCTGACTTTGCCACTCGCCTGGTCGATGAGTTGGCCAAAACCGGCCGCACCGAGCTGGTATGGGATGCACGCGCCACCACGCACACGGCGACGTGGTTCAACCGAATCGAGGAAGACAACGACTACGTCGTGTACGTCGCGAATTGGGCCGCCTCCGGCTGGACGCGCCAGTGCTGCCGCCAGGCGGACGTCGTTCTCATGGTCGCACCGGCCGGCGGGCGTATCAGCGCTTGGCCGACGGGCATCGCCGAAACAGCAGTTGCGCGCGGCGCGCGGCTCGAACTGGCTTTGCTGCATGCAGGGAAAATCGAACCGGGAGCTGCCGCGGCCTGGCTCAAAACGCTGCCCACGGCGCTGCATCATCACATCGTCGAGCCGGGCGACTATGGCCGGCTCGCACGCCTGCTGATGCGCCGAGGGGTCGGACTGGTGCTGTCGGGAGGCGGCGCGCGAGGCTTTGCGCACCTGGGACTCATCCGCGCGTTGCGTGAAGCGAAAGTGCCGATCGATTTTCTGGGCGGCGCAAGCATCGGCGCCATCATCGCCGGCGGCGTGGCGATGGGATGGAGCGATGAGGAAATGCGGCAGCGCTACCGCAGAGGCTTCGTCGACACGAATCCGGTCAATGACTACACCTTTCCCCTCCTCGCCTTGACGCGCGGTCGAAAAGTATCGCGCCTGCTGGAGCGCGAATATGGCGAGGTGCTGATCGAGGATTTGCGCCATCCCTACTTCTGCGTCAGCGCGAACCTCACCACGGGCCGCTTGTTCGAACATCGCTCGGGCCGCCTCGCGCACGCGTTGCGTGCGTCGGTCGCGATTCCGGGCGTCATGCCGCCGGTGTTTCACGACGACGGCGTGTTGGTCGACGGCGCCGCCATCAATAACCTGCCGGTGGACGTCATGCAGAGCCACGCACCGGGCTTCGTCATCGGCTGCGATGTCGGCGCCGACCGGAATTTCGGTGAACGCCGCGTCAATATTTTCCAGGTGCTGATGCATGCCGGAATGGTCAACAGCACGGCGGCCGAGCGCGCGCAACGCGAGCTGGCGGATGTGCTGCTGAAGCCGCCCCTGCCCAATATCGAGCTGCTCGACTGGCAGGCTTTCGATCGCGCGATTCAAGCCGGCTATGACTACGCACGCATTGCGCTCGACCAACTTCCGGCAATACCGCGCCTCCTGCCGGCTGCGCTCACCGCGGCCAGAACCAATTCGGCGGTCATTGAACTGGAACGCAGAATTGCCGCTACGATTGCAGCTGGCTAGCGATTTTGTCGACCCATTCGAGTTCCGCGGGGCTGTACTGCGAGTAATTGAGCCGGTTCAAGCTGACGGGTTGAATCTTGCCGCCCGCCGCCGATTGCGAAATGCGAAAGCAATGGAACTCATGTTCACGGCTCGCCGCAAACCCGATCACGAACTGGACTTCGCCTGAACCCTGCGGCCAAGAGCCGTTGACCCGCCGGTCGCAAATGACGAAAAAGGCATCTTCCGCCCGCCGCGCGCCGAAAGCCCCTGATTCGCACAGTCCCTCGAGAAACGCGCGCACCTGAGAGGTCAGTGTCTCGGCAACCTCGGCCGGGGAACGGGCCGCGGCGATCCAGCGCGTTCCGCACTCGATACTGTTCAAAATGAATAGCGCCAAGCGGCGCGCCGACAGGTAGCGCCAATCGGCATTCGCCGCATTGCCGGCCGCCAAGGTGCGTCCGCGCACGCTCATGCGCCCCGTCGAGCGTATGGCCTGTACGGTATTGACGCCCAAGCTCGCGAGTCTCATGCGCCGATCTTCGCTCACCAGACAGGCCGGCCTGAAGCCGGGACGCAGGATGGGTTCTTCGCGCTCCGTCGGCAGCCACACCGGGGAGGTCTCATCGCATCGCGCCAGCATGCCGGCCACCGCTCCGCACGGTGCGAAGGACTCAAAATGGCCTCGAAGCTTGTCGTGCGCGAGCACGCGCGGAAAATACATCAGCGCATTTTCATTGGGAAAATTCCAATCGCGCAAGCCTGCCAGGGCATCATCGGCGGTCTGCCAGCTCGACGGCGGATCGACGATCAGCAGCGCGCGGCGCTCCTTGCAATAGCGCGCCGCAACCAACAGGGCGCTCGGTCCCACGTCCTGATCGCGCGACAATGGCGGAATGCATAGAAAATTGAAGTACGCTGCCTGATCGAGCGCGAATACGCCCGTGTGATCTTGACTCGAACCGATCAGGTCGTAGTCGGTGAGCGGCGCGCCATCGTCGCCGTCGGAATTCAAATTGATGTAGGCGGTGGCAAGGCCGCTGGCCGGATCCAAGGTTCGATCGGGCCGCTGCGCCGGCATGTCCCCTTTAAGCCGAATCAGTACGGACTGCGCGATCGCGCGCGGCAAGTAGCGCTCGTCGGTGGGCGAGATCGAGAGCCGATGGAATATCTCCTGATCTTCAACCTGGCCGGTGCCCTGAGCGCGAACCCGCTGCACGGTCAGATTGAACAGGCCGATCTCATCCATGGCGATATTGTCGAAGTCGACGCTGGCCCGCAGGAATTCGCGTGTCCCGGGCCGCAGTGCCTGCAGACGAAGCACAGCTGAGCCCGCCTTCAAGGTCAGCGTTGCGGAGCGGGCGCCGTTGACCACGCGCACTATCAAGGCTTCGCGGCCGCCGTTATCGAAGAATTGCTCGATGGCGTAGCCCAGGAGGCTGGGCTGCCAGAGGCCGCCGAATACCTGCTGAAATTCCGCGAAACTCTTGATGAAGGCGGGACGATTGACCGGACCGCGCAATGTGCGGCCGACGAAGGCAGTGCGCGCCGTGGACAGACCCGAGATTGATTGGTCGGGGCCGCGTTCTTCGGCGACCTGTAGTTCTAGATTGCTGGGCGTCACCAAATTCTAGTCATGAGAGGTGCACTTCGCGGACTGTATCACAAGTCCTTCCTCGCGACGCCGCTGCTCTTCGACGCGCGCCTGCTCCTCTTCGGCCTTCTTGCGCGATATCTCCTCGAGCATGACCTTCAGCCACTCGCTGATCATTCGCCCGTCTCTTCTTTCGGAACGACGATGGCTTCGATCGCCTTGACCGTTTCCGGATGGTAACCGGGGCGTGCCTTGGCGTAGACCCGTTTGGCTACAACCGCGCCTGAGGGCGTTTTCATCAGCGCCTCGTACAGCGGCGCAATGAGCTTGCGTCGACCGACGGTTTTCAAGTATTCCTCGAGACGCGGAAAACCCGGCTGGTAGTCATTGGCGATGACCAGCTTGAACCAGCTATGCGCGATCTCCGCATTCGGGCTCTTGCTGAACCCAAATGCCTTGTCGAGATCGGCCAGTTGAGAAGCCGGAAGCGTCGCGGGCATGTTGTTCAGGAAGTACAGCCACTGCTGAGCGATCCAATCCATGCCCAGTTTCTTCGGCGCGAGTTTTCCGGCGAGCCACGCCGCTCTCGCCTCGTCCACCGGTTCAAACATCGTGGTGACCGGCAGCACGGCATCCGCGGGCAACCCCGGGCTCGAGACCCAGGCATTGACTTGACTGCGGTTCACGATGCCTGGAAATCGATCGAGTAGATTCTCTTGCAGGTACGCCAAAAACTGCTCGGTGGTGATGCTCTTGAAGGCAAAATGCTCGAAATAGCCTCGCAGGAACGCATCGAAGCGTTCCCTGCCGAACTTGGCGTCGAGGTAATTCAGGAACAGCCGGCCCTTTTCATAGGGAATTTCGCTGAACACATCGTCCGGATCGCGGTCGCGCAGATCGATGGCGAGTATCTGGTCGGCAGGCTTCAGTTTCGCAAGATCGGAGCGCAGCGATTTCAAGCCGAGTACCGCCTCCATGGAGGAACGCTGCTCCCCGTACACCGCGCTCATGATGCGGCCTTCCATATAGTCGGTGAAGCCTTCGTTGAGCCACAGATCGCGCCACGTGGCATTGCCGACCAGGTTTCCCGCCCACGAGTGCGCCAGCTCATGCGCGATGACCGACACCAGACTCTTGTCGCCAACCACGACCGTCGGCGTGATGAAGGACAGCCGCGGATTCTCCATGCCGCCTTCCGGAAAGCTCGGCGGCATCACCAACACGTCATAGCGCGACCAACGATAGGGCCCGAACATCTTTTCGTTGGCCTGTATCATCGATTCGGTATCCGCGAATTCTTTGGCGGCCTCCTTGATCATGGACTTTTCCGCATAGACTCCGGTGCGCGGCCCGGTTTCCCGGAATTCCAGATCGCCCACCGCGAGGGCGATCAAGTAGGAAGGTACCGCCTCGGGCATGACAAAGGTGTAATCGCCGTTGCGCTTCGCTTTCGGATCATTCTCGGCGCTCATCACAGCACGCATATCCCAATCGGTGTGCACTTTGGCCTTGTAGGTGGCGCGCACCTGCGGCGTGTCCTGCAAGGGAATCCAGCTACGCGCGCCGATCGGCTCGGAGTTCGTATAGAGAAACGCTTTGTGCCGGGCGGTTTGCTTCGGCGTCAACCATTGCAGCGCCGCGGCAGCCGGCAGTGTTTCGTAGTCGATTCTGATCGCTTCGGTGCCCCTCTTCGAGGGCGGCAGATCGATGACCAGCGCGCTGCCCAGGATGGGATCGGGTTTCTCCAAATGGAACGGCCGGCTGACCCAAATCGTTTGATTCTTGGCGGTTGCGCCCAGGACATCGGTGGCCTTTTGGGTAACGTCCAGGATCATCAGGTCCTTGGTGTCGAGCACGAGCTGGGTGGCCCGCGGATCCAGGCGTTTCAGCTCCAGCGCCGCTCGGCCGGCGATGCTCTGGAACTTCATATCGACCCGCAGATCAAGATCCAAATGCGTGACTCGAAATTGATCCACGTTGGCATAGGTGTGATAGTCGAAGTTCGGATCGATGGAGCCCAAGTCAACGCGCTGCGCGCTCACGGCAAGGCCGCCCGACATGGCGAGTGCGAGGCCCGCCGCACACCAACGCGTCATGGGATGCCTACGGGCGCCTTGTCACGTCCGTTGAGCAAATCATTGAAGGTCTTTTCATCCACGAGCAAGCCGGTCTGCCCATCCCAGTTGGAGCCTTCCGGCAATGTGTTTTGCACCAACACACCCTGGGCAACGACGGCATCGACGCCGTCGCCGTCGTCGCCGGCGCCGCCGGTAACCGGCACCGGCACCGCGCGCGGCGAGTGCGCCAGGTCGCCGACGCGCTGCCAGTCGATTTCATCGTCGTGCTGCGCAATCTTGCCGCGTTGTTTCGGATGCAGCAGATTGGCGAGCAGGCGCTTGCGATCCTTGGTCCAATTGCGCGAATCGTCTTCCATGACCTCGTAGGCCTGCAAGTACAGCCTGCCGTCGCGCCATCCGAAAAGATACGGCTGATTGACCACGGTCACTTTCGTGCCAAGCGGGATGAGATCGAAAAATACCGCGATGTCCTCAGGGTACAGGCGCATGCAGCCGTGGCTCGAACGCATGCCCACGCCATACGGTTTGTTGGTTCCATGAATCAAGTAGCTCGGCCAGCCCAAGCGGAACATGTATTGGCCCAAAGGATTGTCAGGACCTGCGGGCACCTGGGCGGGAAGCTGCTCGCCATCCTCGGAATGCTCTGCGCGCACCGACTTCGGAACCACCCAAACCGGGTCTTTTTGACGGCTGACGATTTTGGTCGTGCCCTCCGGAGTCTTCCAGCCGACTTTGCCGATGCCGATGGGATGCGTGTACACCGTCTCAGCTTCGCCCTTTTTGTGCGGCGGATAATAAAAAATTCTCATCTCGGCCACGTTCACGACGACGCCTTCGTGCGGAGCCGCGGGCAGAATGAACTGCGTGGGCACCACGACTTCGCGCCCAACGCCCGGCAACCAGGGATCGACGCCAGGATTGGCGGTGAGGATTTCCTCATAACCCACATCGAAGCGCCGCGCGATATCGGGCAGCGTGTCGTCCTTGCCGACGGTGGTCTTTTGCACGTAGCCCACGATGTCGCTTTTGGGATCCACGTCGAAATGGTGCGTCGCCTTCGGCTTGGGCAGCACGGGCTCCGGGGGCGGCAAGGCCTTGGCAACCACCGGCGGCTCTTTGGGCACCGGGTGGAACAAGGAGCAGCCGCTCAAGGCCAGTGCACCCAGGCCCACGGCCAAGGCGACGGTTCTGCGAGACACAGTGATGAATAGTCGGGTCATCCGCTCTATCTACAACAAAGTCGGGCGGTCAGGCAATTGATTGGCATGCTTGGGTGTGGCGGCGCCCTGCGGAAAGTGACGCGCCAACAGGTTGCCGATCGCGTCGACACCGGCAATTGAGCCGATTTGGAAGCGGCCGGCACGGAAATGCTCTTCCATGAGGCGGCATACCGCCTCCCACTCCGCCGGACTGACCCGGCCTTGAAAGCCGCGATCGGCGACGATTTCGACGTTGCGATCCGCCAGCTGAACGTAGATCAAGACGCCGTTGTTGCTTTCGGTATCCCAAACGCGCAATCGCGAAAAGACTTCCAGCGCATGAGCGCGCGGGGTGACATCGTTCAAGATGTGATTCGGCGTCAGCGCCGTTTCGATCGCGAAGCGAATCTCGCCGGCATGCGTCAACTCGGCTCTCGCGATGGCCTGCTCGATGGCATCGAGAGTCGCGGCGGGAAATAGCATTCGAGTACGCCAATGGCTCGTCATTGCGTGGCGAAGCAAGCGTCCGATCCGCATTACCAACTTCCCGAGGCGCCGCCGCCGCTGAATCCGCCGCCGCCACCACTAAAACCTCCGCCCCCGCCAAAACCCCCGCCGCCTCCGCGTCCGCCGAAACCGCCGCCAAAACCGCCAAGTCCGCCGAAACCGCCGCCAAAACCGCCGCCGCCGCTGGTCCATCCGCTGCGCGAGCCCCCGGAAAGCATGGCGAACAAGAATGCGACGAAGCCTGCGCCGATGCCGATGGGAATCAGGTGGCTCAGGAGCCAGACGATGCCGCCGGCCAAGCCCCCCGTGGCCAGGGAGCCAAACAGCCTGCCGAACAGGGCGCGCAGCACGCCGCTGGCAACGAAAACCACGATCAGCAGCAGCGGCAGCATATTGCCCAAACCGCCGTGCCTTTCCCATTTCTTGTCGGGCTCGGGCAAGGGCTCGCCGTTCACCACGGAAATCATTTTATCGATTCCGGCTTCCACGCCGCCGTCGAAGTCACCCAATTTGAAATCCGGCGATATCGTCTCATCGATAATTCGGTTCGCGATGGCATCGGGCATGGCGCCTTCCAAACCCTTCCCCACTTCGATGCGCACGCGCCGATCATTCTTCGCGACGATCAAGATTGCGCCGTCATCGACGCCCTTGCGGCCGAGCTTCCACGCATCCCCGACCCGAATGCCGTACTGCTCGATTTCC
This sequence comes from Steroidobacteraceae bacterium, assembly GCA_035318305.1. Classification (GTDB taxonomy): domain Bacteria; phylum Pseudomonadota; class Gammaproteobacteria; order Steroidobacterales; family Steroidobacteraceae; genus Bog-1198. The sequence continues at coordinate 21,473 of DATHFB010000291.1, forward strand.
TCCGGCTGCGTGCTCGGCACGATGAGCACCGCGAGTTGGCTGCCCTTCTTTTCATCGAGGGCTGCAAGCTTCGACTCGATGCGCGCGACCGCGCCGCCCGACAATGTGCCCGTCAGATCGGTCACACGCGAGGTCAACGGCGGCACGGCAACGTCCGCGTGGGCTAGCGCGAAACCGAACAGCAGGACCAGCCCTGCCCCGAGGCGGGCCATACGCACGGTCTAGTGTGTGGGCGCAGCCGGTGGCGGCGTGGTGGCTGGCGCCGGCGCCGGCGCGGGCGCGGGCGGCTGCGCCGGGGGCGGCGCGAAGTCCACTGACGGCGGCTTGGAAATCGCCGCCTCGTTCTCCACGGCAAAGTTGGCCTTGGTCTTGTAGCCGAACATCATTGCCGTCAAATTCGATGGGAACGACCGGATTGCCAGGTTGTAGGTCCGCACGGCCTCAATATAGCGATTGCGCGCCACGGTGATGCGGTTTTCCGTGCCTTCGAGCTGCGCTTGCAGGTCGCGGAAGTTCTGATCGGACTTCAATTGCGGATAGTTTTCCGTCACCACCAAGAGTCTCGACAAGGCGCTCGTCAGCTGTGACTGCGCTGCTTGGAATTTGGCCATCGCGGCCGCATCGTTGACCAATTCGGGCGTTGCCTGAATGGAACCGACTTTCGCCCGGGCTTCCGTGACGCCCAGCAGGACGGTTTGTTCCTGGGCAGCATAGCCCTGAACGGTCTTCACCAAATTGGGGATGAGATCGGCGCGCCGCTGGTACTGGTTGAGCACCTCGGACCAGGCGGCTTTGGTCTGCTCGTCCGTCGATTGAATATTGTTGTAGCCGCAACCCGACAAAAGCAGGCCTACGCCCAAGGCTACGGCGAGAGCAAATTTACCCATCTTCCCCTCCTGCCCCTTTTTGATTGGGGGCGTGGAAGAGAAGTCTACCACTTGGGAAAAAAAAGCCCCGAGTGTTAGCTCGGGGCATGAGAGGCGGACTTCAATGAAGGGAATAAAGCCCGCTAGGGGATCGGTTGCCTTAGTGCAGTTGGTGCCACTGAAGAACTTGGATGTCGGTCTCCTCGAGATCAAAACTGCGCGCCAGCATGCGCGCGATATCGCGATCGCCGTCCACACTTCTCGCTTGCCCGAGCAATTCGACGACGCCTCGATATTCGTTGTACTCGATGGCGTCTTCCGACTGCGCGATAAAGTGGGTGTAGTATTTAGCGCTCATGGGTACAGAGCTTATGATTCGCGGCTTGCGCAATCTGTGAGCAATTGCTCAGTCGGTTGTAGTTCCTCAAGAACTAATTCACGTCCTAGAAGGCCGCTTAAGATTATTGCACCGTGTCAAGATATCGCCCGCCCACACCGCCCGGTTCGAAGTACATCACGCCGGAAGGCGCCAAGCGGCTGCAGGATGAACTCGACCAGCTGTGGCACGACGAGCGCCCGCGCGTTACGCAGGCTGTTTCGGAGGCTGCAGCGCAGGGTGATCGCTCGGAGAACGCCGAATACACCTACGGCAAAAAGCGCCTGCACGAGATTGACCGCCGTGTGCGTTTCTTGCGCAAGCGGCTCGAAGGCATGGCCATCGTCGACCCGTCGGCAAACCCAGGCCGGCGCGACCCGAATCGCGTGTACTTCGGCGCGTGGGTGCGCATCGAAAACGCTGCCGCCGATCTTCGCTGGCACCGTATCGTCGGCCCGGATGAATTCGATATGGCCGCAGACTACATCAGCATGGATTCGCCCTTGGGACGCAGCCTCTTGGGCAAGCGTCTCGATGACGAAATCACCGTTGAGCTGCCGGGCGGTGCGGCCACCTTGACGGTGGTCGCCATCAGCTACGGGCTCACACCACCCGAATGTTCTTGAACTGCCAGGGATCGGATGTGTCGAGGTCCTCGGCAAACAGCTCGCCGCGCTGATACAGAGGCGTCCAATCCGTGTACTTGCCCACGACGCTTCCCAAGTAGGGCCTGCAAATCTTGAGCGGCCGCTGGTAGTCCATATCGTCCGGCTCCACGATACCGCGCTGCGGGTTCTCCATCGCCCAGATCATGCCGGCGAGCGCGGCCGAGGTGACTTGCAGGCTGGTCGCGCTGTTGTAGGGCGCCAAGGCCCTGGCCTCGGCAATGGAAAGCTGCGAGCCATACCAGTAGGCGTTTTTCGCATGCCCCGCGAGCAGCACGCCGAGCTCGTCGATGCCCTCGGTGATCTCCTTCATCATGATGCGTTTGCGGTCTTGCAGCTGCCAATTGCGGCCGGCAAATTCGTGCACGGACATCACGGCGGCGTCGCTGGGGTGGTAAGCGTAGTGGCTGGTGGGACGGTAGGCGACGCGCTCACCGTCCATCACCGTGTAGTAGTCCGCCAATGAAATGGCCTCGGAGTGCGTGATCAGAAATCCGTGGAAATGCCCTGCCTGCGGGGTCCAGGTGCGAACGCGCGTGCTTGCGCCGGGCCGGTTCAAGTAGATGGCGCAGCCGGAGCCCGCCTTGTGGCGCCCGCCGTCCGGAGGAAAATGCTTCTCATGGGTGCCCCAACCCAGTTCCGCAGGCTGCGCGCCCTCGCTCACGAAGCCATCCACGGACCACGTATTGACGAATTCGTTGGCCGCCTTGGGCTCGCAGGCGACCTGCGTGTCGCGCTCGGCAATGTGCATGACTTTGATGCCGAGCGCATGGGCCAATTTGGCCCATTCCGCGCGGGCCGAGGGGACGTTGGTTTCCAGGCCGGTGTCCTTGGCGATATTGAGCAGCGCCTGCTTGACCAGATGCGACACCAAGCCTGGGTTGGCGCCGTGCGTCAACACGGCGGTCGGTGATTTCTCATGGCCCTTGCGCAGCTTCAGCGCCTGCAAGCGCATGTGGTAGTTGCTGCGCGCCTCCACCGGCGTGCTCGGATCCGTATAGCCGCCCGCCCACGGTTCAATGCAGGTATCGAGATACAGCGCACCGTGCTCGCGCGCGAACTGAATCAGGGCGACGCTCGACACATCGACGGACAAATTCAACAGGAAATCGCCCGCGCCGATCAGCGGCTCGAGAACCTTTCGGTAGTTCCCGGGCGTCAGCGCGGTCTTGACGAACTTTACGCCGAACTCCTGGGCTTCCGTGTTGCCCTTGTCTTCCGCCGTGACGATGGTGATGCGATCCGACGAAGTGCCGATGTGACGCAAGATCAAAGGCAAGATTCCCTGTCCGATACTGCCGAATCCGACCATGACGATCCTGCCCGCGAATTTCACATGCACTTCGTGTCTGCTCATAATTTCTCTGCCATTTTGTCTGTGATCCTTTGGTTGATCTTAAGTGTCGCGCCAGTGCGGCGGATAAGTTCGTTCGTAGCCGGGAAGCGATTCGATGCGGTGAATCCAGCGGGCGAGAGCCGGATAGTTGCGCTCCATGGGCAGGAAGCGCGCGCCGAGTTCAGCTGCGGCGCTTCGATTGAGCGCGCGCCGCAGTACTTGTATCCACGGGAAAATCACCATGTCGAGGGCGGAATAATTGGCGCCCACGATCCATTCCTCCTTGCTCAAGCGGCCCTCGATGGTGCGCGCCTCGCGCCCGACG
>DATHFB010000292.1:0-2741 GCA_035318305.1 Steroidobacteraceae bacterium
AGCGCCCATGGCAGCCGAAAAGTCGGCACCCGTTCTGACGCAGTCGGTCCTGTCGCACTCAAAGGCCGCGACCAAGCTCCGCCAGTCAGCCATGAAGCCCTCGGCCAACAGACTCACATCGCTGCAGCACGTCGTTGCCGCAACCTCTCGCGCGCCTGCCGCGCGAGAGGTGAAAGAGCTCGACGAGCCCCTCGAGAGTTTGGAGTCCACGCAAACAATGCGCGCGATTACGCCGACGGAGCTGGAAGATATCGAGGCATCGCGATGGTTCGTCATTGAACTGTCAGTTGCGGACGAGGCGTTTGATCCGGATGCCGTGCCGAACCTCGATATCTTCAGCGAGTACCGCCTGTATTCGGTGGCGGGGCTTGATCAAGGCCGCGAGGTGCATGCATTGCGGCTCGGCTTTTTCCGCGAAGAGGTCGGGGCGGTCGCGGTCTCAAGCTATCTTGCTGCCTTTTGGGACAAGCCGGCCATCAAGCGCGTCAGCCTGGCTGAGCGAGAACGATTTGCCGATCAGCGGGTGGAAGCACGCAAAGACGTGGGCGCCACCGGCAGACATGCGGTCATCGAGATCACGGACGAACTGGTGGCGCGGCGCAAGCGATCATCCAAGTCTTCGGCATCGATCAATTCGGCGAATCCGACCATCGGGCGTTAGGAGCCTGTCTGAGTATTCCGCGTGTCCGCTCTGTCCGCGGACAGTGTCCGCGGCCAGTATCCGCCGGCCGCAACAAAAAAATTCCTTTATAAATAGCGGCTTAACGGGCGGCAGATGCCTGGCACGCCTCTTGCTCTGCTGTTGGCGGGGGAGATCAACCCTACGGTGAACAGACAGCAATTCCTCAGGAGACCATCATGAATACTCGAATTTCTTCAAAACTCGCCGCGTTTGCAATCGCCTTGATGATGAACAGCTTCATCATCGGCGGCGTGGCTTACTTGTTCGACGCTCAAACTCAACAGCACTCGTCGCTGCTTTCGCTGGCGAAGCAGATTGCGGCGTTTCAATGGCTCATTTGAGCGCAACAAGGGGATGTCGTAAGGTAATGCACATGATCACTCTTCGAATTCCCGGATGCGCGCTCGTGATGATCATTTTGGCGCTGGCGTCTGCACACGCGAGCGCGCGTTCGGAATTCTCCATGGAGCAAGTGCTGCACTATCCCTTTGCCACCGAGCTCGCGGCGGCGGAACGCGGTGATGTGGTCGCCTGGGTGTGCAACCTCGATGGCGTGCGCAATATTTGGGTGGCGCGCGGCCCGGCCTTTACGCCGGCCAAGGTCACGCAGTTCAACGAAGATGACGGGCAGGAGATAACCCAGCTGACGTTCTCACCGGACGGCACGCGGCTGGTCTTCGTGCTGGGCGGCGATCACGATGCCAACTGGCCCGCCGAAGGCGATCTCGCGCCCGACCCGAGCTCCTCGCCGACGCAACCGGCCACGGCGATTTGGGCGCTGCCGCTGAACGGTGGGCAGCCGGTCAAGATCGATGAAGGCGATGCGCCCGTGATTTCCGCGCGCGGCCAGCTCGCGTATATCAAGGATGGTCACGTTTGGATCTCGTCGCTGGACGGCGGTAAGCCTGAACGCTTGTTTTTCGACCGGGGCAAGGACAGCGATCTGGTCTGGTCACCGGATGGAACCCGGCTCGCGTTTGTTTCCGACCGGCATGATCACTCCTTCATCGGAATCTTTACATCCAAGAACGCACCGCTGGTCTATCTCGCGCCTTCCACCAACAAAGACTTGTCGCCGGTCTGGTCGCCGGATGGCGCACGAGTCGCGTTTGCGCGCCGCGCCGGCGACGGCGGCGCGCCCCGGCCTGTTCTCTCGCGAGTGCCGCATCCCTGGTCGATCTGGACTGCATCGGCCGCGGATGGCGCGGGGCACGCCGTTTGGCAGAGCCCGAACACGCTTGCGGGTTCCTTTCCGGACGTTGCGGGGGAAGCCAATCTGCATTGGGCGGCGGGCGATCGCATCGTCTTCATGGCGTATTTGGACGACTGGCCGCATCTGTATTCCGTTGCAGCTTCAGGCGGCACGCCGCTGTTGTTGACGCCCGGCGCATACATGGTCGAGCACGTCGCCGAAAGCCGCGACCGCCGATTCATGATCTACGATGCCAATACCGGCAGCACGGCGGGCGATGATGACCGCCGTCATCTTTTTCGCGTGTCGGTCGACCATCCTGGGTCGACGGCGTTGACCTCGGGCGAGACGCTGGAATGGATGCCGGTCAGCGCGGCCGCTGACCGCGTTGCATTTGTCGCAGCCGGTCCGCAGCAGCCGCCGACGGTTGCCGTCGTAGGTCTTGACGGAGCACACCGTGCTTCATTGGTTGCCGCTACCCACTCAGAATTTCCGCAGACGAAGCTCATCGCGCCCAAGCAGGTCACGTTCAAGGCAGCCGATGGAACGCTGGTTCACGGTCAATTGTTCGACACGAGCGGCGCGAAATCCGCCGAGCGAAAAGCCGGCGTCATATTCGTGCACGGCGGGCCGCCGCGGCAAATGCTGCTCGGCTGGCACTACATGGATTACTACAGCAATGGCTATGCGGTAAATCAATACCTGGCTGCACACGGCTTTGTCGTACTCTCGGTGAATTACCGGCTGGGTATCGGCTACGGCCGTGAGTTTCATCATCCTGAGCACGCAGGTTATGCCGGCGCCGCCGAATATCAAGACGTGGTTGCGGGCGCGCGTTTCCTTCAATCGTTGCCGGACGTTGATGGA
>DATHFB010000293.1:0-3563 GCA_035318305.1 Steroidobacteraceae bacterium
GCACACAGAGCATATTTCAAGCCGGCATCATGTTGGGACTGATTGCATTGTCGTCCGCCTGCGTCGTCGCCGAGCCCCGCGATGGATATCGCGAGGGATACTACGATCGCGATCATCACCGCTACTACCACGAGCACGGGTGGCGCGATTGCGGTGATCGCGACGAGCATTGCCGCTGATTGGCCGATAGCGGCGACATGACCGCTCATCGCCAGAGCCCTCTGGCGACGGGCGAGCGCTCATGTCAAGGCGCCGCGTTCTCGCAACGATTGGATCTGGGATTCGCTGTAACCAATGGAGTGAAGCACGGCTTCAGTATCACTGCCCGCGGGTGATGCAGCCTTTGGCACTCGCGGGCTGCTGCGGCTGAAACGCGGCGCGGGCGCCGGCTGTTCGATGCCGGCCACTTGGACAAAGGTGCCGCGCGCTTGATTGTGGGGATGTTGAGGCGCCTCGTTCATCGAGAGCACCGGGGCGAAGCAAACGTCCGTACCCTCCATGATCGCGCACCACTCCGCGCGCGTCTTCTGCTTGATGACGGCGGCCAATTTGACCCGCAGTGCCGGCCAATGATTTCGATCCATGTGTGTCGAGAATTCGGTCGCATCCACGCCCGTCAGTTGCACCAACTGACGATAGAACTCAGGCTCAAGGGCGCCAATAGAAATATATTTCCCATCGGCGGTCTCATACGTGTCATAAAAGTGCGCCGCGCCGTCCAGCAGGTTGCTGCCGCGCGCATCGTCCCACTGCCCCTGCGCCTTCATCGCATACATCATGTGCATCAGAGCTGCGGACCCTTCCACCATCGAGGCATCGATGACTTGGCCGATTCCGGAGCGCTTTGCCTCGAACACGGCGCTCATCACGCCAAATGCCAGGAACATCGCGCCGCCGCCGAAGTCGCCGACGAGGTTGAGCGGCGGCACCGGCCGCTCTCCGGCACGCCCGATGGCGTGCAGCGCGCCTGAGAGCGAGATGTAGTTGATGTCGTGGCCGGCCGCCTTCGAGAGGGGCCCGGTTTGCCCCCAACCTGTCATCCGCCCATAGACAAGCCGCGGATTGCGCGCCATGCAGGCCTGCGGACCGATGCCCAGGCGCTCGGTCACGCCGGGACGGAAGCCTTCGATCAACACGTCCGACCGCTCGCAGAGCTTCAGCACGACTTCGACACTTTCGGGCGCTTTGAGATTGAGCGCAATGGAAAGCTTGCCGCGTTCGCTGATCAGCGCGCTGCGATCCGCCGGCGATGAATTGCGCGCAATCGAGACGACCTCGGCGCCAAGATCGGCGAGCAGCATTCCGCAAAAGGGTGCGGGTCCAATCCCCTGCAATTCGATGACGCGCAGTCCTTGAAGAGGTCCCACGTTTCGACTAGCGCGGCTGCATGCGGATGCCGCCATCGATACGGATGCATTCACCATTGAGGTAATCGTTCTCGATCATGCAAACCGCCAAGTGTGCGATCTCTTCCGGCCTTCCGAGTCTCTTCGGATACAGCACCGATTTTGCCAGCGCATCCAAGACATCCGCGGGGAGCGATCCCAAGAGCGGCGTCTCGATCAAGCCAGGAGCAATCGTGTTCACACGCACTCCGATGTTCGACAGGTCGCGCGCCATGGGGAGCGTCATGCCGGCCACGCCGGCCTTGCTGGCGCTATACGCGGCTTGTCCAATCTGGCCGTCGTAGGCCGCCACCGACGCGGTGTTGATCACCACACCGCGTCCGCCATTCACATCTTCAGGGGCGTTTTTCGCCATTTGTTCAGCGCAAAGCCGAGTGACATTGAAGGTCCCGGTCAGGTTGACCGTAATGGTTTTATCCCACTCCGCCAGCGGGAAAGGACCGTCCTTGCCGAACGTCTTGTGCGCACTGCCGATGCCCGCGCAATTCACACACACGTGAATCGCGCCGAATGCGGCCATCGTCCTCGCGATCGCTGCCGCCACCGAAGCCTCATCCGCGACATTGGTTTTGGCGAAGATTGCGGCCGCTCCCAGTTCCTTCACCATCGCCTGTCCCGAGACCTCGTTGAGATCGAAAATGGCGGCTCGTCCGCCCTTCTCGATGAACGCGCGCACCACGGCCTGACCGATGCCCGAGGATCCGCCGGTGACGACGGCCACTTTTCCCGCAATCTTCATGAGGCGACTCCGGTTGTTCTTCTTCCGCACGGCAATCGAGCTACATCGTCAGTATTCCATCGCTACCACTAAAATGTAACTATACCCATATGTCCACCTCGAAAGAAACCTTGCAGCCAACCGCAAATACTCAGCGTTATGGCTCCAGCGCCATCGCGTTCCACTGGACGATGTTCGTGCTGGTCGTGTGCGTCGGCGTTTTGGGCTTGTTGCATGATTCGTGGCCGAAGCAGACGCAACGATTCTGGATCAACATTCATGCGCTGCTTGGCTTGGCGCTGTGGACTGTGCTCATCGCCCGTTTTTGGTGGAGACTCCGGCATGCACCGCCGGCGCCATTCGCAAACTTGGATGCGCTCTCGCGCCGGCTTTCAGGGCCGGTTCATTTCGCGTTGTACGCGCTGATGTTCGTCACGCCCATCGTGGGGTTGGTCACGTTTGTGTATCACGGCAGAGTTTTGGATTTCGGCCTGTTCCAAGTTAATTTCGGCATTGCATCCAACCGCGCCATATTCCATCCGACGGAAGATTTGCACGGCTATCTGGCGTATGCGATCTTCGGCCTCGCCGGGGTTCATGCGTTGGCGGCTCTATGGCACCAATTTGTGCTGCGCGATGGTTTCCTCGCCCGGATGTGGCCAAAAACCTAGTCTAATTCGAACCCGAATGCGTACGCGCCGCAAGGTGTCGGTGCAAGCCTGACATTCGATGACGACTATCCACCCTTGCAGCAAGCGCCCATCAGAACATACTTTGCATGCATGCTGCTCAAAGCGCCCCAAGCCGCTCGTCTCGATAGCAGGCTCGCCTTGAAGCGATTCCTGGCGATCGGTCTGTGTAGCGCGCTGTTCGGCGCGAATGCGCCGGCGGCACCACCTGCGAGCCAAGCGGCCATCGTGAAGCGACAGATCCACGAGTGCATGGCAAGACGCATGGGTGCGAATAAGACGCTGTCCTACAATGACGCAATGCGGACCTGCAAAGAACGGGTGCAGCCGGCCAAGGAAGCACTGGCCGCCATCGGCCCAAACGAATCAGGCACTAAAACTCGCTGATTTCAAGCTCACTGACTTCACACCGGACTGGGACTACACACCGGACTGGCGCGGCGCCATCCGTGCCGCCGCTATTTCTTTGGCGGACCCGGGGCGGGCGTTTTTGACAGACCTATATCGAGCTTGGGCACACCGAACTGACCTTCCAGTTTGTGCAACTTGTCGAGATCAATCGCACCAATGATGTTCACAATCGTAAATTGCCGCGGTTCGCTGGCAATTAAAGCAAGGCCGATCGCTTGGTTGTTGTCGATCATGATGTAAATGTCGACATCGGCGCGCGATTTGCGGCTGTGAGTTTCCACCAATCGGTTCCAGCCCGGTGCCGATAACTGCGCTCTCACGGCGTCGATATCGGCCTGC
>DATHFB010000294.1:0-26483 GCA_035318305.1 Steroidobacteraceae bacterium
CGTGAAAACCTTGGGCAGATACTTCTCCCATTTGAACGCGGTGTCGGGCGTCTGCAGGATGAAGTCCAGATCTTCGGAAAATCGTTGCAACCGGTGCAAGATTCGCAGACTCGTCCCGCCCTGGAAGGCTGCGACGTCAAAGAAATCCGCGCGCCACAGCGCATAGAGTGCAGTCTCCTGGAGGATCTCCTTGATCGCAAGTTCCTCTTGCACGGCCGAGGCGGCCTTGTAGAACTCCAATCTCTTTTGCAGCAGTTCAATCACGACCGAGCTCATGTCGTAGGGATCGCAGGAAGTGCCCGACGCGCTCCTGTTTGTACACGGTGGCAAGCGTGCGTAACTGCTGGGCCGTCGTCCCATGCAGCAACTCGCCATCGATGCGCAACCCCTCGAGTAGCAAATTCATCCCCTGCCATTTCATTTTGCGCAGACACACTAGATCCATCAGCGCCCGAATGGGTTCAGCGAGCAGCATCGTTTGCTGCATGATCTGGCGCCGCTCGACAAGTTCCAGGAAATGGCCTCGATTGGTGGCGAGTGGCGAATACGTAAAGGTCCCGAAGCGCGGGTGATCGATGCTGCGAGACTTGCGTCCTGGTGTCACGCTTGCGGTTACACGCACGGCTTCCGGAATCCAACCTTGGTGCGCGAGCGCAGTTTCGAATGACACATAGCTACCGGGCACAAGCGCCTGCGCGAGCGCAAAGGGCTCAGGCGGCGCGTGCCGGAACCGGTCGGCGAGCACGTACAATCCACGCTGCAGACGGATCAATTCCGCTGACTGCATGGCACGGTTCACCAGGCCGTAACGCTTGGCGGGCGATCCTCCAATGACACGATCAAGCTGCCGCTCGGTCAATATACGGCCGGCCAGCCCTTGTTCGATCAACTGCTCAGTGAGAGGCTGCATGTCACAATAATTCCAGAAACTTCCATTTAATGCAAGTTTAAGGAATTTCTTAGTTCTGCGCAGCCACCCAGGGGCGGCCGGGCAACAGATACTTGGTCCGAGTAAAGCTCACAGGTGCCTTACGTTTTACTCAAGACGTTGAGTATTTTTACTCAGGACATTGAGTAAAACGGAGAAGTGGGAGTCCCTCCCAATGTTGCAATACAGAAGTCTGACTTCTATATTGCAGAGATGATCTCGTGAGGCGCGCAGGTGGCTGATCCTAAATCCCGCGCCGAACTCGAGGCGATCAAGACTCAGAAGTTCCGCGCCCTGGCGCGCAATGCCCATGCGCACGCCCCCTACTACGCCAACATCGTCCGCGAGCGCGCGATCGACTTGAATACCTGCACGCCGGCGGACTTCCCGGTGCTGACGAAATCGCTGCTGATGGCGAATTTCAATGACATCGTCACCGATCGGCGCCTCAGCAAACAAGCCGTCGCCGATTTCCTGAGCCGCTCCACGGATCCGAAGGAACTGCTGTACGACGAATTCACCGCCGTGCACACCTCGGGCACTTCCGGCGAGGTCGGCTACTTTCTGTACGCGCCGGCCGACCATGCGCGGATGCGCGCGGCGGCCATGCGCAATCGCGAGGCGTATCGCAGCTTGTTTCCACGCGCGCACCTGCGCCCGCGCCGGATTCGGGTGGCGTTTTACGGCGCGACCGGCGGTCACTTCGCCGGCGTCACCAGCATCGCATCCTTGCAGCAGGGTGTGAGACGGCTGTTCATCAATGCGCAGGCCTTCGAGGTCAACACACCGTTGCCGCAGGTAGTGGAACGCATCAATCAATTCCGGCCCGATGTGCTGTGGGGCTATACCACGGCGTTGAAAATGCTGGGCGACGAGCAGCGCGCCGGCCGGCTCGACATCAAACCCGTTGCCGTGGCCGCCACCGGAGAAATGGTGACGACAGCCGACATGCAATTCCTGTCCGCCGCCTTCGGCGGCGCAGCCGCTTCCAGCATCTACGCTTGTACCGAACACATGACGTTGGGGATATCGAACCCCGGCACCGACACCATGACGCTCATCGATGACGATTTGGTATTCGAGTTCTACGAAGATCACTCGATCATCACCAATCTCTACAATTTCACCATGCCCCTGATCCGCTATCGAATGTCGGATATTCTGCGCCCCGTGAGTGCGCCGGGTGCGCGCCGCATCGTGATCGAGAATCTGGTGGGCCGCACCGAACAGATGCCGGTGTTCGTCAACAGCGCCGGCGCCAGGGATTTCATCAGCCCGCACACCATCAATGAGATATTCGTGGACGGAGTGACGCGATTCCAGATGCAAATCACGGGTCCGAGTTCATTCTGCTTTCCGATCTGCGTCGATGCGGGGCTTAACGGTGAACAGCGAGTTGCAGCAGCCGCAGGCGTAAAAGCACGCCTGGCGGAAATTCTCCAGCAGAAAGGCCTCGGCAACGTCGCATTCGAGGTTCCGATCGTTGCGGACATTGCGCTCAATGAGCGCACGCGAAAATTTCAGCTCATTGTCACACGCAACGCCGCCGACGCTTGATCAGAATCCCAGGCTGAGCTGCGGCGTGTCGGGTCGCGGTGGGCGAAACAAGGTCGTATCGAGGTCATAGCGCTCCTCCGATCCGGCGAAGCCTAATTTTCGTTTCGCCAAGTCGAAGCGCGTGCGCAGCAGTTCGGCATAAGGTCCGGTACCGCGCATGCGCACGCCGAATTGCGAATCGTAGTCCTTGCCGCCGCGTGCCTGATTGATGAGCGACATCACGTGCCCGGCACGGTCGGGATAGTGCTCGGCGAGCCACTCTCTAAAAAGAATCTTCAGCTCATGCGGCAAGCGCAGCAAGACATAGCCTGCGCGCGTGGCGCCGGCCGATCTTGCCGCGCTCAAGATGTCCTCTATTTCATGATCGGTAATCGCCGGAATGACGGGTGCGACCAGCACGCCGACCGGTACGCCCGCCTCGGACAATTGCTGAATCACGCGCAAACGCGCCTGCGGCGAGGCTGTCCTCGGCTCGAGGGTCCGTTTGATGTCGTTGCTCAAAGAAGTGATGCTCAACATCACCGACACCAACCGGTCTTTCGCAAGATCGGTGAGCAAATCGAGGTCGCGGATGATCAAGGCGCTCTTGGTGACGATGGTGACCGGATGACGGCAGCGTGCCAGCACGCCGAGGATGCCCCGCGTGACTTCGAGGCGCTTCTCCAAGGGCTGATAGCCGTCCGTGTTGATGCCGAGCGCGATCGTCTTGCAGTGGTATTTCGGCTTGGCGAGCTGGGCTTCCAAGATGTTGACGGCATCGGCCTTGTAGAAAAGCTTGGTCTCAAAATCCAACCCCGGCGAGAGCCCCAGATAGGCGTGGGTCGGGCGGGCGAAGCAATAAACACAGCCGTGACTGCAGCCGCGGTACGGGTTTATCGAGAGGTCAAACCCGACGTCAGGCGAATCGTTCGAGGTGATCACGCTGCGGGCGCTATCCGGCAGCACGGTTTCCGTCAAGTTCTCGACGATCTCGTCTTGATACCAGCCGTCATCGATTTGCTCGAGATTGAGCGCATCGAATCGACCTGGAACATTCGACGCAGCGCCCCTGCCCTTGAACGATTGATGACCGAAGAAATTGCGCGTCATGGGCCAAACTTTACGCGTCGACCCCGCGCTCGTAAATCCAGTAGTCGGGAGCCGCAACTACTGTATAAGCGAGGCCGCTTTGAGCTTATCGGGCAACAAACGCGCGTTCGATGACATAGTCGCCGGGCTCGCCCACGTGGGGCGAGATCTTGAATCCTCGCGCATCCAGCATGGCGGACAGATCGGCCAGCATGGCGGGACTGCCGCAGATCATGACCCGGTCCTCCGCCGGATTCAGGGCAGGCATGTCAATGTCTTCGAACAGCTTGCCGGTTTCGATCAAAGCGGTGACGCGGCCCTGGTAGCGAAACCGTTCGCGCGTGACGGTCGGGAAGTAAACCAGCTTCTCCCGTACCAGCTCACCGAGATATTCATGGTGCGTCAATTCCCACTCGATGTAATCCCGATAGGCCAGTTCACTGCGGTAGCGCACGCCATGAACCAGAATGACCTTCTCGAATCGTTCATAGACCTCCGGATCCTTGATGAGGCTCATGAATGGCGCAAGACCGGTGCCCGAGCTCAAGAGGTAGAGACGTTTGCCCGGCTTCAAATCGTGCAACAGCAGCGTGCCGGTCGGCTTGCGGCTGATGAGAATTTCATCGCCGGGCTTGATATGTTGAAGGCGTGACGTCAGCGGCCCATCCGGGACCTTGATGCTCAAAAACTCCAGATGCTCCTCGTGATTCGCACTGGCGATGCTATAAGCCCGCATGACGGGCTTTTCATCAATCCGCAGTCCGACCATGATGAAATGACCGTTCTCGAATCGCAAAGCCTGGTCGCGTGTGGTGGTAAAGCTGAACACGGTCTCGTTCCAATGATGGACCGTCAATACCCGTTCTGTTCCTATGGTAGCCATCGCTCCTATTATCCGGGCATCCTGCTCCACATCATAGTCGCCGCCGGATATATGGCCATGCCTAAACGATATTGCCTCGCATGCCGGAATTGAGGCCGTACTGCAGCGCCGCCAAGATCAGCTAACATCGCGGCCCAATGAATCCGCAGAAAAAGTGAGCGAAATCCGTACCATTTCAATGCCGGGCTATCGGGCGTTGGTGCTTGCAGGCTTGGCGAGCATCGGCGCCGGCCTACCGGCGTGGGCGCTCGAGGACGCCGATTCGCAGACCCTGCAACAAATCGTGGTGGTCGGGACCACCCCCGTGCCGGGAATGACCGTGGACGTGGATAAGGTTCCGGCGGAAAGTCGCAGCTCGAATGGCGGTGACCTAAAATGACGCTTTGCCGAGCGTGGCCGACGAGGCCGCCAAATCGGCGATCACATCCGCAATATCTGTGGTCGGTTCTTCCAGCCGCGCCGGCTCAATCCTCGAGACGTTTTCAGCGTCATTTTGGCCGATCTTTTTGCGGATTGTGGGCAGATGATTTTCCCTATAAACCGCAGATAATTCACTAGCTGCCGATCCGTTGGCCGATCCCTTGGCCGATCCCTTGGCCGATCAGTTGGCCGATCAGTTGGCCAATCAGTCGGCCGATCGCGGGCGATTGGCCCAGTCCGCGGCATCGATTTTAAAGACCACGTTGGGGTGAGCCGGTTCTCCGGAGTAACTCACCGACTCCTCGCCGAGGTAGATGCCGCCGAGTTTTTCCATGGCCTTGCGCGAGCGCCAGTTATTGATGCCGACTTTGAAGGTCACGCGATCGACGAACTGAAACGCGTGATCGAGCATCAGCGTCTTCAAGGCCCGGTTGTAGTGCCGGGCCCACCGGCTGCGGGCAATGAAAGTGTAGCCGATGCTGATCTGACGCCGAGCTTCCTCATAGTCGCTGTAGCGAGAGCTGCCGATCAGCTCGCCGTTGGTGTTATCGATGACCCGAAAAGCACCGCCCGACTCCATGGCGCCCTTGAAAAAATTCTCAAAGACGGGGCGCTGATAGCGATCCTTGCTGGGATGCTGTTCCCAGATCAGCGGATCGGATGCCACGGCATATAGCATTTCGAAATCGCCGGCCTCGAGGGGCTCGATCTTGATCAGCTCATTATGAATGCGAGGTTGTAGTTCGAACGGCATTCCGTAATTGTATTCGCGCGGCATTTCAATAGCCAAACTTGTAGTGAATCTGCGCATAAATTTGCCGCGGATCGTTGTAGTGCACGCCGCCGAAGGTCAGGCTGTTGTCGATCAGCAAGTGACGATCCGTCAGATTCAAAATGGTCAAAGAGGCTTCGAGGCTCTGCCCAAACGACTTGCCGGCGCTCAAGTTTATTTCCGTATGGCTCGGCAGATGGGTTGGCGGCGCATCGCCATTGGCAAATCCCGATCCGTAGTACACGCTTAATGAAGCGAACGACGCCCACGGCAGATTCACGTCGAATCCTGCGTTGGCCGTATTTCGCTGGTCGTGGTCGAGCGCGAAACTGCCCGCCGGCGGGCTGAAGTCCGTCAGTCCGCCGTTGATGGCACCAAAGCCGTCCGCGGTCTGATTCGAATAAGCCAGGTGGAATTGGCCGATATTCCAAAGCTTCGGCGAACGAATGGCCAACTCATTGCCCTGGATCAGCGCGCCGTCGATGGTCAGCGGCAGGAATGCGTTCGAATTCCCGATGTTGTTGTGATCGAAGAAGTTCTTCGCCAGCGTGTGAAAGTGATCGATATCGACGGTCCAACCCTCAATGGGAATCGTCAGGCCGAATTGATACTCCTCGTCGCGTTCGCCGTGCAGCGGAGTGAAGCCCAAGTCATTGCTCTGTGCGAACTCGAGCAAAGGACCGCTCAAGGTGACGAGCGGCGGTGCCTGATAATACTTGCCCCAGAAACCGCGCAAAAGCCAATTGACCCCGGGAAGGCGCACGGTCGCGCCGAGTCGTGGGCTGGTGGCATTCTCAGTCACCCCACCCTCGAAATGCGTTTGACGAACGCCGCCCGCGAAGGTCAGCCAGTCAGCCGCCTTGAACGTGTCCTCGACATACGCCGCAACCAGCGAACCGGTGAGACTGACCGTCTGATAAATGGGCGCCGCGCTTGCATCAGGCGCCGCGCTTGGATCGTTGAAAAGCACATTGAACGATTCCTTGTCGCGCTGACTGAAGCCGGTCACGCCGGCTTGCAGATCATGGCGTGATACATGCCAGCGCAGCATTTCCTGGCCCCCCACGTAGGTCGAGGTGCGTTGATCGGTGGTGCTGACGGGAGAATCGTTCGGCGCGGCGTCCAAATCGGCGCGATTCTGATGAAAAAACAGCGAAGTGGTCAAGGCCGCATCGGCGCCCAATTTTCGGACCCAGGAGAGAATCGCGAATGCGTCGGTTTCGCGCTGCGTGTCGTCCGACTGCTGGCCCGGTGTATTGGGAATATCATAGTTATCGTGACGCGCGGAGAACACAAAGCGGAATTGATCATCCGGCGTGGCATTGAATATCAGGGTACTGAAGGCGCCGTAGCCGTCCTGCGAGTCATGAATGATCTGCGCTACCGGCGTCTCGATGCCTAGATCGCTGCGATTGCCGTTCACGCTCGCGTAGTACGCGAAGCGCTCCGTGTGGCTGCCCACGCTGAAGTAGTCGTTCGTCTGACCGTAGCTGCCGCCGCTGGCGATGAGTTCAGCCTGATTGTCCCGCTCAAATCCGGTGCGGGGCACCACGTTGAACACGCCGTAGGTGCGGTCGCCCTGATCCGCCTGATAACTTCCCCGCTGCACTTCGAGATAATCGATATCTTTCGGATCGATTTGCGGGCCTAAGTTGCTGGCAATGTTGGTGTTGGGAATTTCCACCCCGTCGATGGCCCAGGTCGTTTGGTGGCCGCCGCGAACGTGCAATTGGTCATGCACCACATAGGCCCCGGGCACGAAGTTCGTGATCATCGCCAGGCTGTTGCTGCGATCCGCGCCCGGCGCGCGTTCAATGTCCAGGCGATTCACCACGGTGGTCGGAGTCGCCGTAGTGAGCACGGTGGTTTCCGGCGACGCGGTCACGGTGAGCGTGTCCAACGCCGGGCCCTTGGCCAGTTGCACATGAGCGACCGGCGAGGATCCCGACGCCACGCTGACTGCTTGTGCCGTCGGCGTGAAGTCGGTGTCGCTGACGCTCAGCACATAGTCGCCGAGCGGCACGGTCATGAAAGAAAATTCACCGCGCGCATCCGTAACCGAAGACTGCGTCCACTTCGAGGTGGCCGACTTCAGCGTCACACGGGCATCCGCGAGAGGATGGTGTTGTTGATCGTGAACGACTCCGCGGACGCTGCCGACATCGGCGGCGTAAAGCGGTGCCGACCAAAAAAGCGCTGCGAGCAGCGCCATACCTAAACGGTTGATCGAGAAACTCATAAACTTCTCCCAAGCTCGAAATCACAGACGCGCGATCCTTTTGACAAAGGATCGCGGACGACGGACCGGATTCAATTCAAGCGAGCGAGGGAGGTGCGCGAGGCTGGTGGGATCGTTGCGGACGAAGGCTGAGGCGCGGCGCCTCGAAGGCCATTATTCGCTGGGCAGGCGCCGGTCCAGAGGATTCAAAATCAACGTGATGCGAGATCGGCCCGGCGGCCGGAGCGCTGCCAAATGGGCAGGTCTCGAAGGCGGTATGGGCCCCTGCATGGTGGTGCAAATGGGCTGCCGGCGTGCCCACCATGCCGGTGGGGCACAATTCCAAAGCGAACGGCACGCCGCCGGCCGGCATAAAACCGGCCGGTATATAGGCGCGAAACAGCAGCAGGGCCAGCAGCCATATGCCGGCCCTTGAGCCTCGTCGCCGACCGTTCACGGCAAGCCTCCGCATCGGGGCCGCCTAGGCGATGGCGGGCGCCCGGGTCATCGGGCGAAACTTCTTGAATGCTGCGATGCCCAGTCCGATAAAGAGGATCAGGACCACTCCCTGTGCGACGGCAAACGGCGGTTCCTTCTGCGTGGGCGCCAGGGCATGGAAGAACGGGATCTTCATGAATGACTGGACCACGAGAACGAAGCAGTTCAAGTACAAGGCGGCCATGGCACTGACGACATAGACGCCGCGCCATGCTCCCGCGAGCTTGTAGGTGTACAGCGCGAGAATGGCCAACGCCAGAATTACCAGCGAGATGATGCCGATCACGTCCGCGGCGTCAAAGGCCGTGGGAAACATGAATCCGGTGACGCTGGTCGCCACGGTGGTGATGAGAAACAGGGCGGTCATGCCGGGCATGCGATTTGCCCCCAACATGCCGAGGACCACGACGATGCCGCTGATGATGGCAATCAGGCTGATGATCACATGAAACTGCGTGAAACCGGCTACGGACATCCCAAGAATCATGACGAACCCTCCCTATTGGCCGAAATCTTAAAGCCTCTGCGGCTCAAAGAGTACGCCGTTCGAAGGAATTCTTCAGCGCAAATAAGGAAATTCGTCGGTCGAGCGGGGCTTGGCGATGTAGAACCCCTGGGCGAAACCGATTCCCAGCCGGCCCAATTCGGCCAGGACTTCCGGGGATTCCACCCGCTCCGCAATGGTTTGAATCCCCATGGCATTGCCGACCTGACTGATGGCCGCGACCATGCTGCGATCGACCGGGTCGCGGGTGACATTTTCGACGAATTGGCCGTCGATTTTCAGATAGTCGACCGGCAAAGTTTTCAAATACATGAACGACGACAGGCCGCTGCCGAAGTCGTCGAGGGCGAAGTGACAGCCCCGATTTTTCAGCTCCCGCATGAAGTACACGACGTTGCTCAAGTTTTCGATGGCGGCCGTTTCGGTGATCTCGAAGCACATCGCTCCGGCCACCAACTCGCTGGCGCTCAGTTCGGCTATCAGAAATTCGAGAAATCGTTCGTCATTGAGCGAGGTCCCCGACAAGTTCACCGCGACGGTGAAGGGCTTGACGCCCGATTCAATCCGATGAACCACCCGATCGAGGGCCTGGCGAACCACCCAGCGATCGATTGACGGCATGATGTTGTAGCGCTCCGCCGCGGGAATGAATTCGGCGGGCGTGACGATGGTTCCGGCCTCATCGCGCAGTCTCAGCATCAGCTCAAAGTGTTCGCGCTCGTGCGCCCTGGAGCCGATCGGAACGATCGGTTGATAAAACAATTCGAAGCGGCTCTCGTCCCGCGCGCGCGCCAGCTTCGAGACCCAATGCATTTCCCGATGCCGTTCCGGCATGTCGTCGGGCTCGTAGAGCTGGACCCGGTTGCGCCCCGAATCCTTGGCCGAGTAGCAAGCCACGTCGGCCGCGCTCATCACATTGGCAACGGTGGGAATCTCGTTGGTGATCTCCACGATGCCGATGCTGGCGCCCACCGTCAGCACGCCGCCCTGCCATGTGAAGCGATAATCGCGAATGGCCTGCCGCAGATTCTCCGCAATGCGCAGCGCCTGATCGCGCGCGCAGTCCTGCAGCAGGATTCCGAACTCATCGCCGCCCAATCGGGCGAGCGTGTCGCCGCCGCGCACCCGCGACTGAATCACGCCGGTGATCTGCTTCAGCAGCAGGTCGCCCGCCGGGTGTCCGCAGGTATCGTTGACGAGCTTGAATTGATCCAAGTCCAGGTAGAGCAGCACGTGGTGCGATTGCGCATTCTGCCGCGCATCCTCGACGGCGGCGGTGAGCCGATTCTCGAACTCGCGGCGATTGATCAATCCGGTGAGCGCATCGTGGCTCGCCTGATAGTGCAGCGCGCGATGCAGCCGGCGCTCCTTGCTGACATCGTGAAACACCATGACCGCGCCGATGAGATTGCCGGCCCGGTCGCGGATCGGCGCGGCCGAATCCTGGATGGCTATTTCCTGGCCGCGGCGATTGACCATCACGGTGTGCCCGGCCAGTCCCAAAACCTGCCCCTCGCGAAGACAACGCGCTACCGGATTTTCACTTCCTTCGCGGGTGATCTCGTCCACCACCGTCAAAACATCGCCGATCAACTGTCCCTGCGCTTCGCGGTTTTCCCATCCCGTCAGACTCTCGGCGACGGGATTCATATAGTCGATCCGCCCTTCCGAGTCCGTCGTAATCACCGCGTCGCCAATCGATTGCAGAGTGACCTGGGCGCGCTCCTTGGCCTGAAATACGGCGGTTTCGGCTTTCTTGCGTTCGGTGATGTCGCTCAGGGTCCCGTCAAAGCCGCAGACCCGGCCGTTCTGATCGCGCACCACGCGGCAATTGTCGACCACCACCAGCATGGATCCATCTTTACGGCGCATCACAGATTCTTCGTTGCGCAACTCGCCCTCGATTTCGGCGCGGCGCGCGAAATTTTCGCGATCGTTGGGATACCAGAACAACGCGCCTGCGGGAACTTGATAGAGTTCCTCGGCCGAAGCGTAGCCCAGCAACTTCACGAAGGCGGGATTGGCGGCGAGAATGCGGCCGTCACGCGAGGTTTGATAAACGCCCTCCATGACGCTTTCGAACAGGCCGCGAAATTTCGACTCGCTATTGCGCAAAGCGTCTTCGGCGGCGCGGCGCTCAATGGCAATCCCCGCGATCTGCGCCATGCGCATCATCAGTTCATGATCGCGGGAGAAAGGGATAGCGGGTTGACGGCGGTACACGGCAAGCGTGCCGACCACCTGGCCGTCCGAGGCAACGATGGGTGCCGACCAAGCGGCCCGGAAGCCGGCCTCACGTGCCGCCTCGCGGCGATACTCCCAAAGTGCATCGGTTTCGATATCGGCGACGGTCACCAGGCGGCTCAAATACACGGCGGCCGAACAGGAACCGTAGCGGATGCCGATCGGCGCATAGTCCATGGCTTGCACGAATTCGCGCGGCAGTTTCGGCGCCACGCCAAAATTCAAGGCCTGTTTGTCGCGGTCCAACAAGTTGACCGCACAGCAGCTCTCCGACATGGCGCGTTCGATCAGCTCGCAAATCGACTCGAGCGCCGCGGACAGCGGCGCATTGGCGGCGATCTTCTCGAACACCCGGCGTTCGCCCGAGGCGATCGCTTCGGCGCGCTTGCGCTCGGTGATATCGATGATGCTGGCCCTGAGCAATCGACGATTGGAACTGGGAAGGCGCACGAAGCGGACTTCGCAGGGGAAATTCTGGCCGTTCGAATCGCAATGCAGCCACTCGAACACCGGCACGTCGCCTGCCAGTGCGCTCTCGATGTAGCCGCGAGACCCGCCGAAGGAGGCTGTGCCGTCGGCTTGGGTCGCAGGACTGATCTTGTCCGGCCCACAACTCAGCAGCGTCTCACGGTTCATCTTGAAGAAACGGCAGGCGTTTTCGTTGACGTCGACAAACTTTCCCGCATCCACGTCGAACACGACGATCACCTCGGGAGCGTGTTCGACCAGCGTGCGGTAACGCCCCTCACTCTCGCGCACTGAAACTTCCGCGAGATGTCTTTCGGTGATGTCGCGAACGCTGACGATGTAGCCGTTCAGCCAATTGGGCGTGGGCTTGCTGACGGTAATTTCGATGGCGACGCGGTTTCCGCCCTTGACGAGACCCCATGTCTGGGTCGCGGCCAGGTCCACGTGCGTATCGTCAATCTTGGTCGCCAGGCGCTCCAGATATTCACACGGATTCTTAGGGTCGATGTCGGCAAACAGACATCCCAGAGAGCGGCCGAGAATCTCCGCGGCGCGGTAACCGAATATCCGTTCGCCGGTGTGATTGAACGATTCGATGAGACCCGCAGCGTCAACCGTGATGATGGCGTCCTTGACGTTGTCGAGAATCGCTTGCAGGTGTGATTCGGTTTGCTCGCGAATCTCGCGAGTCATGGCCTGCGCCTCATCGGACATGAGCTGCATGGAGCGCACCACGCTGCGCCGTTCGGCGTCGAGCCGATCGTAGTGCGCGCTGATGGATCTCAGGAGCAGGTTTAACTCAGGCTCGCCGCCGCGCCCGCGCGACTCCGCGATTTGCCGCTCCAGCAGAGGGTTGAAGCTCTCTGCCGGCGGCGCTGGTTCAGCACGGATTGCAGCCGCGGTTTCGCGTGACAAGACCTAGGATCTCCCGCAACGAATCGGTGCATCACCCCGCAACCGAACTCCACAGATGTTAGGGAGATCCCGGATACGCGGCGTGATACGCGTCTCGTTTCGGCCAATATTCGGTTAAATGCCCAAGCAACTAGGCTGCGGTTTCGCGCTCGGAGCGCTTGCGGTCGGTTTCCTTCAAATTGCGTTTGCGCAGCCGAATGGAGGTGGGCGTCACTTCGATCAGTTCATCGTCATCGATGAACTCCATGGCTTGCTCGAGGGAAAATCGGATCGGCGGCGACAGCACGACCGCCTCGTCCTTGCCGGATGCCCGCATATTGGTGAGCTTCTTGCCTTTCAGCGGATTGACGACCAGATCATCGAGGCGGTTGTTCATGCCGATGATCATGCCCTCATAAACTTCTTCGTTCGCGCCGATGCACAGGCGCCCGCGCTCCTGCAAGCTGAACAACGAATAGGCCAGCGCAACGCCCTGGCCGTTCGAGATCAACACGCCGTTGGGACGCTGACCCAGTTGGCGCTGCACCACCGGCCCGTAGTGATCAAAAACATGATGCAGCAACCCGGTGCCGCGAGTCATGGTGCGAAACTCGGTCTGAAAACCGATCAAACCGCGCGACGGAATCATGTAGTCCAAGCGCACGCGCCCGCGCCCGTCCGCCTGCATATCCTTCAAATCGCCGCCGCGGCTGCCGAGCGCCTGCATGACGGCGCCCTGTGCGTCGCTGTCCGCGTCGATGGTCACTTGCTCGATCGGCTCATGCGCGGCGCCGTCGACCTGCTTGATGACCACGCGCGGCCTGGAAACAGCCATTTCATAGCCTTCCCGCCGCATGTTCTCGAGCAGCACGCCGAGATGCAATTCGCCGCGCCCGAAGACCACGAATTTATCCGGGTCCGCGGTCGGCTCGACGCGCAAAGCGACGTTGTGGATCGCCTCGCGCTCCAAGCGTTCACGAATCTGCCGGCTGGTGACGAATTTTCCTTCGCGGCCCAGGAAGGGCGAGGTATTGACCTCGAACGTCATGCTGATGGTCGGCTCATCGACCGTGAGACTGGGCAGCGGTTCGACCGTCGCCGGGTCGCACAAGGTGTCCGAAACCTTCGGTTCCGAGATGCCCGCGAAGGCGACGATGTCGCCGGCGCCGGCCGATTCCACTTCGACACGCGTCAGGCCGTGGAAACCCAAAATCTGGGTGATCTTCTCGGAGCGCTGCTTGCCCTCGCGAGAAACGACGGTGACGGTCGTACCGCGCTTGATGGTGCCGCGCTTGATGCGTCCAATGCCGATGGCGCCGACATAGCTCGAGTAATCGAGCAAGGTGACTTGCAGCTGCAACGGACCGTCCACATCCACGTCGGGCGGCGGGCAATGTTCCACGATGGTCTTGAACAGAGGCTGCATGTCGCCCTCGCGCACCGTGGATTCCAATCCTGCGAATCCACGCAACGCCGAGGCGTAGATGACCGGGAAATCCAATTGCTCGTCGGTCGCGCCCAGCCGGTCGAACAGGTCAAAGGTCTGGTCCAAGACCCAGCCCGGGCGAGCCTCGTCGCGATCGATCTTGTTGATGACGACGATGGGCCTCAGACCGTGCTTGAAGGCCTTTTGCGTGACGAAGCGCGTTTGCGGCATGGGGCCGTCGACCGCATCGACGAGCAGCAGCACGCAGTCGACCATGGCGAGCACGCGCTCGACCTCGCCGCCGAAGTCAGCATGCCCCGGCGTGTCCACGATGTTGATTCGATAATCACCCCAGGTGATCGCCGTATTCTTGGCGAGGATGGTGATGCCGCGTTCGCGCTCCAAGTCATTCGAATCCATGACGCGTTCTTGCAAATCCTTGCGCGCATCGAGAGTGCCGGACTGGCGCAACAGTTGATCGACGAGCGTGGTCTTGCCATGATCAACGTGGGCGATGATGGCGATGTTGCGAAGTTTCTGAGTCACAGTGGGCCCTAGGAGAGGAAACCCACCATTATAGGACCTTTAGGCGCGCACTGCCCGGGATTCAGCGCTCGGCAATGATGGGAATCGAAAATGCCCTTTGATCGGTCAGATCGTCGTGTTTGAGCGCCACGGTCACGCCCACCAGCAACACCCCTTCGGTATTGGGCGTCACTTTCACCGTCTCGCGATAGACCTCCCCCGCTTCCGCCGAGGGAATATCAAACTGATTGCCGCCCGGTGCCACTGTCAGACCGTCAGCATCGCTCACCTGAATGATCGCAGGACTCGCAGCAATTTGCGTGATGAGGGCGAGGTTGATTTCCAGCGGTTGGCCCACCTTCGGCCGCCCGCCCAAGTCGAACTTCAACTCAATCGGCAGCTGAGATTTGCCCTGATTCGCCGCTTCCACCATGCCGGCCGTTTGTTCCGCAGCCGTGGGCCCGCTCTTTGCGACCACAGGCGCCTTGGGCTTGGGGCGCGCCGCGGCATCGCTCGGCGCGGGCGAACCCGAATCCCGGTTGCACGCGCTTAAGAGCGCTACCGCACAGAGCAGCAAAACATGAATTCTCGTCATCCCGACCGTGCCAGCCATCCCCATATCATCACCAAATATCTGAACAATCACAACGTGCGACCGTCACAACTCCAACGGCGGCTCGAGCACGGCCGCCAACTGATCCTCGAGCGAGCGATAGTGCTGCTCCCAATAGCGCGGCTCGGCGAACCAGGGAAAAGCCCGCGGAAATGCCGGATCATGCCAGCGGCGCGCCAACCACGCCGAATAATGAATCATCCGCAACGCGCGCAGCGGTTCGATGAGGGCGATTTCGCGCCGATCGAACGGCAAGAACTGCTCATAACCTTTGAGCAAATCAGTCAACTCCGTGCGCATTTCCTGCAGTCCGCCGGATAGCAGCATCCACAGGTCTTGTACCGCAGGTCCGGTGAGACAATCGTCAAGATCCACGAAATGCGGCCCCAGATCGGTCCACAGGATATTGCCCCGGTGACAGTCCCCGAGAATGCGCCCAACCCGGGCCCCGCCCCAATTGCGCGCCCTGGTTTCCACTGCCTCCAGCAACTCGTCCGTAAGATCGGCGTACTTGGTCGCCAAATAGTCCGGCATCCAATCACCGTCCAGCACAAAATCGCGGGCATTGCGGCCAAGATCGTCCATGCTCAAGGCGATGCGCTCGCGGAAGACCGCGGCGCGCCCCACGGCATGGATCCGCCCGAGAAATCGGCCTACCCATTCCCGCTCATCGCTCGAACCCAGCTCCGGCCAGCGTCCGCCGCGGCGTGGGAAGACTGCGTAGCGAAAGCCCTGATGAACATGCAAGGACTCGCCTTCCCGCAGCAGCGGCGCGACCACGGGAATTTCTTGGGCCGCCAGCTCCAAGGCAAACGCGTGCTCCTCGCGAATCGCGGCATCGCTCCAGCGCCTGGGCCGATAAAATTTGGCGACCAGGGGTTCACCCTCCTCGAGGCCGATTTGGTACACCCTGTTTTCGTAGCTATTGAGCGCCAGGACCCTGCCATCACAGCGATACTGGAGCGCTTCGATCGCGTCCAGCACGGTCTCGGGAGAGAGTTCGGAATACGGCGCCTCGCTGTTCATGCGGGACAATTCTACAGATACGATCCCGTCACTCCTTTTTGAGTCCTGCACGCTGCTAGAATGCCGCCCATGCGATTGCCGCGACCCAAGTCATTGAGCGGACTGATGCTGATCGGCTTTACGATCGTGGCTGCGCCGCTGCTGTTTGCCATCGTGAATGCCGCCGTGCAGATGAATCGCCTGTCGGTCCGCAGCCAGCAGCTGGTGGTTCACGGCATGCAGGGTACTCGCAACAATCAGCGCATGTTCGAAGAGATCGGCGCGCTCGAGCGCCAGGCGCGCCTGTATCAAGTCATCGGCGATGCGAAACTGCTCGACGTGTATGCGACTCACCACGAACGCTTGGTTACCGTCATTCAGGAACTTCTCACGCTGCCGCTGGACGAAGCATCGCAGCGGGGGGTGCGTGCGGTGGAAACCAAGGCCGGGCAATTGCTGCAGGATTTGAAACGCGCGGCGCCGAATTCGACGCATATGGCGGATCTGATCGGCAGCTTTCCGCAGCTGTCGGAGGCTGCGTCCAATGTCTCGGATCGGATCAGCCTGCAGATCGACCGTGAAACGGCGAGCCTGGAATTGGCGACACAGCATGCGCAGCAGAATCTCGTCTGGCAAACGCTGTTGCTGGTGCCCATGACGCTCGCAGTGGTCGGCGTCTTCACGTTTTTGTTCGCCCGGCCGATACGCGCGATCGACCGCGCCATCAGCGAATTGGGGCGCGGTTCCTTCTCGAGGCCGATTGCCATTCGAGGACCCGCGGACCTCGAGCGATTGGCGGCGCAGCTGGAATGGCTGAGAGGCCGATTGCTCGATTTGGCGCAGGAAAAGAACCGGTTTTTGCGACATATGTCGCATGAATTGAAAACCCCGTTGGCAAATATCCGCGAGGGAACTGAACTGTTGATGGACGGCGCGGTGGGCGAGCTGCAAAGCGGCCAGCGAGAGGTCACCGCGATCTTGCGCGAGAACGGCATGAAACTGCAGCGGCTCATTGAAAATCTATTGTCCTTCAGCGCCTGGCAGGCCAAGAGCGTCGGGCTGGAGATTTCCGAGTTCAAGTTGCGTCCTTTGATCAAGAGCGTCTTGGAGAATCAGCAACTCACTCTGGTCGCGCAGCGCGTGCGCCTCGATGTGCAGGTGGAAGATCTGACACCCATGGCCGATCGCAGCAAGGTGCGCCTGATTCTCGATAATTTGCTGTCCAACGCCGTGAAGTTCACGCCGCGCGGCGGCACGATCTCGCTGCACGCCTGCGCCGAGCGGGAACAGTTGCTGTTGGATGTGATGGACAGCGGACCCGGCATTCCTGCCGATGAGCGCAATCGGATTTTTGAAGCTTTCTATCAAGGGAAAACCCCCCAAGGCGGCCACGTCAAGGGCACCGGCATCGGGCTATCGGTGGTAACCGAATTCGTCAACGCCCATGGCGGCAGTATCGAAATCTTCGAGGCCAAGTCCGGCGGCGCGCATTTTCGCGTGCGGCTGCCGTTGCGCCCGGCGGCGGCGGCCACGCGTGAAAAAGCCCATGCGGCATAGTGGAAAACGCATTGCAGCATGCGCCCTGGCAGTCATATGGATCAGCGGCTGCGGCGTCTTGGGTGCCCCAAAACCACCCGCTCCGGCCGTCCCGGTGGGTCCGAATCCCGACCTCGGCGCCGTGGCTCCCTTGCTGGAAATGATGAGCAATCTGCCGCAGGGCGATCCGGCGCGACAGGCCGAGGTGTTCCAACAGGCCAAGGATGCGGCCGAACTGCAGCCCACCACCAGCAACAAACTGCGCTATGCGCTGGCTTTGGCCACGCCGGGCTACAGCGGCGCGGATCCCGTCGCCGCACAGCGACAGTTGGCGGAACTGCTGGCCAGACCTGAAACTCTGCTGCCTGTGGAGCGCTTGTTGGCCTCTGTGCAGCTCAAAGAGGTCGAGCAAAGGCTGATACTGCAGGCTGAAAACGCCCGCATGCGAGACGTGGTGCCCAACGACTCTCACGATAAGGTACAGTCCTTGAACCGTCGCCTGGCGGCGGAGTCGGACGAAAATGCGAAGTTGCGCAAAGCCTTGGACGAGGCTAGGGCTAAACTGGAGGCGGTAACACATATCGAGCAGCGATCTGTCGACCGCGGTTCCGGCGCCCCCCACTCGCCTTAATCGGACACGGAGATATTGCCCTGAACGCCTATTCCATTGCCGCCACCACCCCGTTGTCGTTCGGCTTGACGCCGGGCACACGCGACTCGCTGACACCCCAAAAGCGCAAAGCCCGCATCCTGGTCGTCGACGATGACCCGGGTTTGCTGCGGCTCTTGACGATCCGCCTGCGGGCCGAGAATTACGAAGTCGAAGCCGTCGAAAGCGCGGCCGCCGCGCTGGCCGCCTGTGTATGCTTCAGGCCGGATCTGGTGATCACGGATCTGCGCATGGACCAGATGGACGGTATTGGCCTGCTCAAGGAGCTGCAAAGCCGCTGGCCGGGTTTGCGGGTCATTATCTTGACGGCCCACGGGACCATTCCGGATGCCGTGCACGCGACGCAAAGCGGCGCATTCGGCTTCCTCACCAAACCCGTCGACAAGCAGGAGCTGCTCGATCACGTGCAAAAGGCGCTCAAGGTGTCGGGTTTTGCGCATGTGGATGAGGATTGGCGCGCGAACATCATTACGCGCAACCAGCTCATGGAGGATAAGTTGGCGCAAGCCAACATGGTTGCCGGCACGGATGCGCGAGTATTGCTGACCGGCGAGAGCGGCACCGGCAAGGAGCTGCTGGCCCGGGCGATTCACGAAGCCAGCCCGCGCCGCAATAAACCCTTCGTCGCCATCAATTGCAGTGCCATGGCCGAAAACCTGCTGGAATCGGAACTGTTCGGCCACGAGCGCGGCGCGTTCGCCGGTGCGACCCGCGCCCAGAAAGGCCTGTTCGAAACCGCCGACGGCGGCACCTTGCTGCTCGACGAGGTCGGCGACATGCCGATGCGGCTGCAGGTCAAACTGCTACGCGTACTGCAGGACAACACGATTCGCCCGGTGGGCGGTGCGGATGCCGTGCAGACCAATGTGCGCATTATTTCCGCCACGCACCGCGACTTGCATGAGTTGATGGTCGCCGGTCAATTTCGCGAGGACCTGTACTACCGGCTGAATGTGGTGCACATCGAAGTACCTTCGTTGGGCCGCCGCCGCGAGGACATTCCCTTGCTGGTTGCGCATTTTCTGGAACAGATCGCCAAGGAAAGCGGCCAGCGCAAGATTTATGCGCCGGAAGCGGTGGAGCTATTGGCGACGGCCGAGTGGCCCGGCAACGTGCGCCAGCTGTACAACGTCGTGCGGCAAAACGTCGCGCTGTCGCATGGCCCCATCATCACCGCGGAGCTGGTGCAGCAATCGCTCGGCGGGAATCCGACCCGGCTGCCCTCCTTCGACGAAGCTCGCGATGAATTCACGCGCAACTATCTGTCGCAGATTTTGCAGATCACCACGGGCAACGTGAGCCAGGCCGCGCGCCTGGCGAAACGCAACCGCACGGATTTCTACAAATTGCTGTCGCGCCATCAGCTGCTGCCGGACGACTTCAAGAAAAGCTGATTCGCGCCGCGTTGCGTCCCTTAAGCGTAGAACTCGGCGATTGACGCAACCACCGCGTCCAGCTGCACCTGGTCCAGTTCCGGATAAATCGGCAATGCCAGCGTTTCCTTGGCCGCGCGTTCCGATTCCGGAAAATCACCGGTGACGTGATTCAAATAAGCGAAACACTGCTGCAAATGCAGCGGAACGGGATAGTAAATCTCGGTGCCGATGCCGCGCTCGGCCAGAAAGTCCTTGAGCGCATCCCGATTCTGCACCCGCACCACGTATTGGTTGAAAATGTGCCGGCCGTTCTTGGCGGCATGCGGCGTTTTGAGCTTATTCGCCAAGCCGGCAGAGGCGAACGCCGCGTCGTAAAAGGCCGCGTTGCGCTGGCGCGCTTCAGTCCAACCGTCCAGGTATTTCAATTTTACGCGCAGCACGGCGGCCTGCAGCTCATCGATTCTGAAGTTGCCGCCAATCACTGCATGAAAATATTTCGGTTTTCCACCGTGCACCCGCAGCACGCGCATGCTTTCCGCAAGATCCGCATCATTGGTCGTGCACAAGCCGGCGTCGCCGAAGGCGCCGAGATTCTTGCTGGGGAAAAACGACAAGCAGCCGATATCGCCGATCGAGCCCACGCGCACGCCCCGGTATTCCGTGCCGATGGCCTGCGCGGCATCCTCGATGACCTTCAAGCCGTGGCGCTTGGCGATGGCCATCAGCGGATCCATGTCGGCCGACTGTCCGTAGAGATGCACGGGCATCAGACCCTTGATCCTGCCGCCGGTAGCGCGGTTGATGAGCTGCCCGCCCCGCTCGATGCACTGCCGATCGACGAAGTCCTGAACAGCCCCTGGCAATATGTTGAATGTGGCAGGATCGATATCGCAGAAAACCGGCCGCGCCCCCAAGCGAGCGATGGTTCCCGCGGTGGCAAAGAAGGTGAAGGGCGTTGTAATAATTTCATCACCCACTCCCACGCCCAGGGCCATGAGCGCGAGCAGCAGCGCGTCGGTGCCGGAGGAGACGCCGATGCCATCCGCGGAGGCACAGTAGCGAGCCACCTCCGCCTCCAGCGCGAGCACATGTTCACCCAAAATAAATCGCTGGCTCGCGCATACTTGCTCGATAACCGGCATGACTTCGGAACGAATCTGCGCAAATTGCGCCTTAAGATCCAGCAATGGAACATTTGTCATAGCGCCGTAGAATATCATTGCTTCGAGTCCCGCCGGATCCGCCGACGGGGACGGATTTAAATTTTTATCGATTCAGG
This sequence comes from Steroidobacteraceae bacterium, assembly GCA_035318305.1. Taxonomy (GTDB): domain Bacteria; phylum Pseudomonadota; class Gammaproteobacteria; order Steroidobacterales; family Steroidobacteraceae; genus Bog-1198. The sequence goes on from DATHFB010000294.1 coordinate 20,886, forward strand.
CCACGCAAGTCACAAACTTGGCTGATAATGTAGGGTGATCATGTCGCCCCTAAATCGCTCCCGAAGAACATAGGGAAAGGCGTTTACGCTCCAACGGATTCCAGATGCCCCAGCCGGTCTTACTCAAGCAAAGTTTTCTCATCGCGATACTGACCGGCGTGCAAGCGCTGGTGCCGGCCGTGGTGGCCGTTGCCTCGCTTTACGGAACGATCATATTTTTCGGCGGCAAATTCGATCCTTCTTCCGCGGCGATCGTCATCGTGGGCGTGCTGTGCCTGGTCCTGGTGCAGCCGCCGCGCGAAGTGAGCACGCAGCTGACCTCGGCCCGGCTCTCGGCGGTCGTCGATGTGATCCTGCGTTGGTTGCTGTTGCTGGCGGTGCTGCTTGCGGTCGGCTATGTCACCAAGTCGCTCAACGGATATCCACGGCACATTTTTCTGACATGGGCGGTCGTCACGCCGGTCGTCTTGATCGTCGTCACGCTGGCGATGCAGGAAGTGATGCGCCGTTTCCTGATGAACGCCTTCGACAACCGCAGCGCCATCATCGCCGGATACAACACCAGCAGCTTGGAACTCGCGCGGCGCTTGAAGAACAACCCCGGCATGCGCGTGGAAGTGACCGGCTTTTTCGACGACCGCAGCAGCGACCGGCTTGGCATGGAAGCCGACGCCAAACTGGTCGGATCGTTGAGCGACATGTCGCGATACGTGAAGGACAACCGCACGGATGTCATTTTCATTGCCCTGCCGATTCGGCACGTCAAGCGGGTCATGAACCTGTTGGACGACCTGCGCGATACGACAGCCTCGATTTATTACGTGCCGGACATCTTTGTGTTCGACCTGATTCAGGCGCGCTCGGGCGAGATCCACGGCATCCCCGTGGTCGCCATGTGCGAGACGCCTTTTTACGGCTATCGCGGCGTGGCCAAGCGGGTCACCGACGTCGGCTTCTCAACCTTGATCCTGCTGCTGTGCCTGCCGTTGCTGGTGCTCATTGCCATCGTGGTCAAAATCTCATCGCCGGGACCCATCATCTTCAAGCAACGCCGCTATGGCCTGGACGGCCGAGAAATCGCCGTCTACAAATTCCGCACCATGCGGGTCACGGAGGACGGCGCGGAGATACGCCAGGCCTCCAGATCCGACAGCCGCATCACCTCTTTCGGCAGGCTGCTGCGCCGTTCGTCCATGGACGAGTTGCCGCAGCTCATCAATGTGCTACAAGGCCGCATGAGCTTGGTCGGACCCAGGCCTCACGCGGTGGCGCACAACGAGGAATATCGCAAGCTGATCAAGGGCTACATGGTGCGTCACAAGGTATTGCCCGGCATCACCGGCCTCGCCCAGGTGAATGGATGCCGCGGCGAGACTTCGCAATTGGAGGAGATGGAAGCGCGCGTCAATTTCGATCTCGACTATTTGCGCCACTGGTCGCCGATGCTCGACGTCAAAATCATTCTGCTGACCGTCGTGAAGATATTTCGCGACGACAAAGCGTACTAGCCGCGAAGTTCGGCTAGCGCGCCCGGCAACAATTTCGCGATTGCTCAGCGGGGTCGGAGCAATGCAATGCCGCTGGTGACAAACTCCTCGTGGAATAGGTAGCGGCCCTCGAGCGGCAGCGTGGCATGGCGCTCGAGCTCAATACTGCGATTGGCGTGAATTCTAAATACTCCGCGCGCCGTTCCCCACGCCGGCACTTCGACGTTGGCGTCGGGAAAGTTCAGCCGCTCGCGCACCAGCGGGTATTGGCATTTGTAGAACGCCTCCTTGGCAGAAAATATCAACGTTGCTGCCGGCGTTTGCTCAACTTGTGGCAATGCGCGCAGCCACGCCGTCTCCGCAGGCGTGCAGATGCCCCGCCACAGTTCCGGCCGGACGCCTGCGGCAACCTCAGAATCAATGCCGATGGCGCTCAAGGATTCTTTCTTTGCAACGACGGCGGCGCAGAAGCCCAATGTGTGCGTGATGCTGCCCACCAGCGCATCGGGCCAGACGGGCTGCCGGTCCTCGGCGACCTTGACGGGAAAATCAACCAGGCCAAATTCGGCCAGCAGCCGGTGGGCGCAGGCTCTCCCGGCCGCAAACTCCTGCACTCGCTTCGGCACGGCTCCTCGATGGTATTGCCTTTCCTCGGGCAACAGCGCTGCAGGGTCGCCGGGTCCGCGCAATTCGGCCGCGAGTACGCCCGGCGGGAACAACTCGCTCAAGCTCGTCGATAATTTCGCGGCATTTGTTTCGATGATGTAAGCCGGGTCGCTCAAGTAATCGACATTTTGACAGAATGTCCTCAGACAGGCTCCTGGCATTGTCGATGCGTCGCGGGCCGCTGCTAGAATGCCGGCCATGAGTTCTTTGTGGGAATCGATTTCGTCATCGGGCGAGACTGCGGCCGGTATCTTCCACGGCCGCGCTGCTTCCGTTGCGCTGGCGGACCTAGCCGGCGGCTCGATACTCGACGGAAGACTCGAATCGCTGCGCGGCAGAACGGTGGTGCTGGCGATGCGCGGGCAGCTCGCCACCGCAGTCGCGTTGGTCGAACTTGACGGCGTCGCGCGGCGACTCGTCCTGTGCACACCGGACTTGACCCCTGAGCAGCTCGCCGGGGTCAGTGCGGCGGCTGCAGCAGACGCGGCCCTCGACCAAACCTCAGTGCAGCCCGTCCGGCAAAATCTTCAACGACGGCGCACGCAGGACACAGAGTGGATACTGTTGACCTCCGGCACGACGGGTGTACCGAAGCTCGTGGTGCACTCCTTCGACAGTCTCGCCGGCGCGCTGCCGCGGCAACCGGCTTCGGCCAAACCCATGGTGTGGAGCACTTTCTACGACATACGCCGCTACGGGGGACTGCAGATTTATCTGCGCGCCGTTCTTTCGGGCTCGCCGCTGGTTCTTTCAGATGCCGGCGAGCCCACTCGCGACTTCCTCGCGCGGGCGGGCGCTGCAGGAGTAACTCACATTTCAGGAACGCCATCGCACTGGCGCCGTGCGCTGATGAGCGGCGACACGGCGCTCATTGCTCCGGAATACGTCAGGCTTTCGGGCGAAGTGGCGGACCAGACCGTGCTGGACGCCTTGCGGGCGGCTTACCCGAGCGCGCGGATTGCGCATGCATTCGCCTCGACCGAGGCCGGCGTGGCATTCGACGTGAATGACGGGCTCGCCGGTTTTCCGGCCGACTTGGTCCGCAAGGCGGGCGGCGCCATCGAAATGAAAATCGAGGATGGCACGTTGCGGATTCGCTCCGGCCGCACGGCGGCGCGGTATCTCGGCGCGGCCGCCTCGCAGCTCGCGGCGGGCGATGGCTATGTGGATACCGGCGATCTGGTCGAATTGGCCGATGGCCGATACTACTTTCGAGGCCGCAAAGGCGGAATCATCAATGTCGGGGGATTGAAAGTTTATCCCGAAGAAGTCGAGTCCGTGCTCAATGCAGATCCTCGGGTGCGCATGTCCCTGGTGAAAGCGCGCCGCAATCCGCTGACCGGCTCTCTGGTGGTCGCGGAAGTCGTGCTCGCCGACTCTGAAAATTCAAGCGATGCGGAGACCGCGGAGAAAGTGAAAAGCGATCTCTTGAACGCCTGCCGCCGCGTCCTTGCCGCCCACAAGGTTCCCGCACTGCTGCGCTTCGTTCCGGCCCTCGAAATGACGGCCGCCGGCAAGCTGGTGCGCCCTGTTGCGTAACGTCATCGTCACCGGCGGCAGCCGCGGCCTGGGGCTCGCGATGAGCCGCGCACTGGCGAGCGCGGGCTACCGCGTCATTGCGGTCGCGCGCAGCTTGAGTCCGGAACTCACGGCGGCCGTGAGCGCAGCGGCGGCAGATGCGCGAGGCAGCATCGAATTTCGGGCGTGCGACTTGTCGGATTTGAGTTTGATTGCGCCGCTGGTGCGATCGATGCGCGCCGAGTTCGGGCCGCTATACGGCCTGGTCAACAATGCCGGACTGGGCACCAGCGGCATCCTTTCGAGCATGCGCGATCAAGACATTCAGCGGCTCATTCAACTCAACACGGCTTCGCCCATCGTGCTGTCGAAATATGTCCTGAAATCCATGATGTCGCAGCGCGAGGGCCGCATCGTCAACATCGCATCGATTGTCGCTGCCACCGGCTACAGCGGTCTTTCGGTCTACAGCGCCACCAAGGCCTCGTTGATCGGGTTTACGCGCTCGCTGGCGCGCGAAGTGGGCCAGCTCGGTATTACCGTGAATGCGCTCGCACCCGGCTTCGTCGACACCGAGATGACGCATGAGCTGACGGATTCGCAGCGCCAGACCATCGCGCGGCGCAGCGCCTTGCATCGCATGCCCGAGCCGATCGACATCGCCAATAGCGTCGAGTTTCTCTTGGGCGACGGGGGCCGCAACATCACGGGCACGGTGATCACCATCGACGCCGGGAATACCGCATAGCCGGCGTTTCGGGCGCGTCCCTGGGCACTGGTTGAACTAGGATGCCACGTTCGCAACCGGGTACTCCAACTTAACCCCCGTAATCACACAAGCCGCAGGTCTACCCTAAAGTCTCACAGTTATGAACTGCTATAGAGATCAGGGGTGGCCGGAGCCGTCATAGGGGACGTAGATGCTTATCAGGAGATGAGCCTTTGGGTTACCTTTCGTCGTGCCGCCCGCGCTGTTACCGGGAGGCAAAAGAGTTGTCACCATCGCGACCTGCGGGAAGGCCAATTTGCGTTCGGTGGCCAGCGACTGTTTCTGGTGGTTAAAACTATCGGGGGATTATATGCATAAGACCTTTTTTGCCCTCTCAGGGCTTGCCGCTACGGCAATTGCATCGTTTATCTCAACTGGAACCGCACTGGGGCAGGCGCCCGTGGCCACCGGGCCCGCGGTTGACGCAGCGGCGCATGCGGTCTCGCCGCGTGTCAGCGACATGGGAACCGTGAGTGCGCCTGGCCTTGAGCAAAAGCGCGAAAAGCCGCTGCGTCTGCTGCCGCCGGCGACCGGTCAGGAACAGCCGGATCTGGTGGTTCAAACGAATGCAGGTCCCTTCGTTGGGACCACGACGCCGGTTGGCTACCCGGGAGTGGGCAACGGCGACTATGGTTTTACCCCAAATGCGGCGCCGCCCGATCCGAATCTTGCAGTCGGGGCGACACAGGTCGTGCAGTGGGTGAATGAATCCTTCGCGGTTTTCGACAAGTCGACCGGGGCGCTCTTGAAGGGCCCTGTCGCCGGCAACACGCTGTTCGCCGCTTTGGGCGGCGGCTGTGCCACGAACAACGATGGCGATCCTATTGCTCAATACGACAAGATTGCAAATCGATGGGTGTTGACGCAATTCTCGGTGTCGACCACGCCTTTCTTACAGTGCGTGGCGGTCTCGACCACGAGCGATGCGACCGGGACCTACAACTTATATGCGTTCAGTTACGGAACCACGCAGTTCAATGATTATCCAAAGCTCGGCGTCTGGCCGGATGCGTACTACGTTACCTTCAACATTTTCACCAATGGCCGGACATTCGCCGGTTCGAAGCTCTGCGCCTACGATCGCTCGGCCATGTTGTCCGGCGCCGCAGCGACCCAGCAATGCTTCCAACTCTCCACGAGCTTTGGCGGCGTGCTCCC
>DATHFB010000295.1:0-2394 GCA_035318305.1 Steroidobacteraceae bacterium
CCTGTGTCCACGCGCGTCGCGCCAGCAATGCGGGCACGGCAAACAGCATGACGGCAACGGCGAGTGCCAGACAGCGGCGCGAGAAAAGCACACCCGGCATGAACGTGACATTGATCGCCACCGAAACCGCGGCCGCCGCCCACGTCACTGCATACACACCGAAGATCGGCGCCCAACCGGACAAGGGCGAATCGATCAGCGCATAGCCGGTCGACAGCCAGGGAAAACCGCTCAAGAACCAGCCTCGCAACCACTCCAGCAATACCCACAGCACCGGCAAGACCAGCCAATCCCGCGTTGCACCGGGTTTCAGCCAGAAACGGTTCGCGACATAGCACAGCGCGGCCAAGTACAGAGACATGGCCGCCACCAAAAAGGTCTGCAGCAACAGGGTGAGCCAAAACGGGACGAGGCCGAACACGTGCAAGCAGGTGTAGAGCCAGTAGGTGCCGAATGCGAACAGACCGACACCGAATGCCGCGCCGGTCCATCCGGCACGGCGAGGCGGCAGACCGCGTATCAGGGCAAAGAGCGCCGCCGGTGCGAGCAACGCCATCGGCCACCAGCCGAAAGGCGCGAAGCCGGCATTGAGACTCGCGCCCGCGGCAAATGCGGCCGTCAGACGCGCGACGGCCGGGTTCCAATGCGCGACCCTGAGGCCGCGCACAGCGACGCTCAAGGAATCGACTCGTCGGCGGGCGGCGGCTCGATATCGTAGGGAACGGTCACGCGCAACAAATCAATGCGGCGCCGATCGGCGCGCAAGATGCGAAACTCCAGGTCTCCGACCTTGATGGTTTCGCCGCGGCGGGGCAGGCGGCCGAACTCCTGCATCAGCAAGCCGCCGATGGTGTCGTATTCCTCGTCGGAGAACGAAGTTGAAAAATACTGGTTGAAGTCCGCGATCGGCGTCAGCGCGCGCACCGTGAATTCGCGCGGCCGTTCCTTGCGGATGGTTTGATCATCCTCGACATCGTGTTCATCGTCGATCTCGCCGACGATTTGCTCGATGACATCTTCGATGGTGACCAACCCGCACACACCGCCATATTCGTCGACCACCATGGCGATGTGATTGTGGCTGCGGCGAAATTCCTTGAGCAGAACGTTGAGCCGCTTGCTCTCGGGAACGAATACCACCGGGCGCATGTATTCTCGAATCTCGAAATCCTCGTCGGCCGCAGCCTGCAGACGCAACAAATCCTTGGCCAACAAGATGCCCAAGATTTGATCACGATCCTCGCCGATCACCGGGAAGCGCGAATGGCCCGACTCGACCACGAGTTCGACCAGCTTGTCCGGCGGCTCATCACGCTCGACGAACACCATTTGCGAACGCGGCACCATGATGTCGCGGACCTGCATGTCCGCCACCGCCAGGACTCCCTCGAGCATCACCAGCGCATCGCCGTCGAACAGGCCGCGCTCGCTGGCCTCGCGCAGATTCTCGACCAACTCCGCAAGATCACGGGGCTCGCCGGACATCGACTGGGTAATTCGCTTTAACCAGCGGCCGGTGGTGCCGCCATGAGGCTGTTCAGACATGGGGGCAGAGCATACCGGATCACAGATACGGGTCTGAAAACCCAAGCCGATCAAGGATTTGAATCTCGCGGGATGCCATTTTCGCCGCTTCAGGAGCGCGTTCGTGATCGAATCCAAGCAAGTGCAGTACCCCGTGAACCGTCATGTGCGCCCAGTGCGCTTGCAGGGATTTGCCTTGGGCGCGCGCCTCGAAGGCTACCACAGGCGCGCAGATCACCAATTCGCCCAAGAAATATCGACCGTCGGGAGCATTCCCCGCGCCTGCAAATGACAGCACATTGGTGGGCTTGTCCTTATGCCGATAGTGCGCGTTCAAACTGCGGCTGCGCGAGTTGCCGACGATGCGCACCGACAGCACCATGCGCTTTCTCATGGGCATCAGCGCTGCGCCCGCCCACTTGGACAAGAGGCGCGGGCCCGGAACCCAGGGCGAGCGTGACGCGTAACTCAGCTCGAGTTCGAGTCGCGGCTCGAGTTCGAGTCGCGGCGCCACCCTAACCGCCGTCGTTGGGAGCGCTCGCCTCGTAGGCTTGGACGATTCTCTGCACCAGCGGGTGACGCACCACATCGCGCGAGGTAAACATGGTGAAGGCAATGCCGCGCACGCCGCGCAATATATCGATCACGGTGCGCAGGCCGGACTGCTTGGAGTTCGGCAGGTCCACCTGCGTGATGTCGCCGGTGACCACCGCCTTGGACCCGAAACCAATGCGGGTCAAAAACATTTTCATCTGCTCATTGGTCGTGTTCTGCGCTTCGTCCAAGATCACGAAGGAATCGTTCAGAGACCGTCCGCGCATGAATGCCAGCGGCGCGACTTCGATCACGTTGCGCTCGATCAGCTTGGCC
>DATHFB010000296.1:0-9262 GCA_035318305.1 Steroidobacteraceae bacterium
CATCCCGGCGGATACGATTCGCGAAGTCGCGAGACTGTACGCCACCAGTTCCGGCTCGATGATTCTGTGGGGCATGGGCATCAGCCAGCATGTCCACGGCACCGACAATGCTCGCTGTCTCATCGCGCTGGCGTTGATGACAGGACAGATCGGCAGACCCGGCACCGGCTTGCATCCGCTTCGCGGGCAGAACAATGTGCAGGGCGCCTCTGACGCGGGGCTGATCCCAATGATGTATCCGGATTATCAGCGGGTCGATAATCCCAAATCGAGAGAGCGTTTCTCGAAGGCATGGGGCGTGCCCATCGAGCAGCTCGACGACAAGCCGGGATTGACCGTGGTTGAGGTCATCAAGGGCATTCTCGCCGGCAAGGTCAAGGGCATGTATGTCATGGGCGAGAACCCGGCCATGAGCGATCCTGATGCGGATCACGCGCGCGAGGCGCTCGCCCAGCTGGACATGCTGGTGGTGCAGGATATTTTCCTGACCGAAACCGCTTATCTTGCGGATGTGATTCTGCCGGCATCATCGTTCGCCGAGAAAACCGGCACCTTCACCAACACGGACCGCTTCGTGCAGATCGGCCGCCAGGCGCTGAATCCGCCGGGCAAGGCGCGTCAGGACCTCGAGATCATCATCGATCTCGCGCGCCAGCTGGGGCTCTCGTGGACCTACGGTACCGGCGTGAAGGCGGTTGCGGCGGTGTTCGACGAGATGCGCCACACCATGCCGAGCATCGGCGGGATCACCTGGGAGCGGCTGCAGGCCGAGGACAGCGTCACATACCCTTGTGAGAAGGAAGGCGATCCGGGCGACTCCGTTGTGTTCATCGACTCCTTCCCCACGCCGACGGGCAGAGGGCGCTTTGTACCGGCGGACATCATTCCAGCCGATGAGCGCCCGGATACCGAATATCCGATGGTGCTGATCACCGGCCGCCAGCTCGAGCATTGGCACACCGGCAGCATGACGCGCCGCTCCGGCGTTCTCGATTCCATCGAGCCGGATCCCGTGGCATCGCTGCATCCGGTGGACATGGCCGCGCTGGGCGCCAAGCCCGGACAGCTCATTACCATCGAATCGCGGCGCGGCAAGGTTAGCCTGTACGCGCGCGCTGACGAGAGCTCGCCGCATGGGGCGGTGTTCGTGCCTTTTTGCTACTACGAGGCTGCCATAAACAAGCTCACGAACTCAGCGCTCGATCCCTTCGGCAAGATCCCGGAGTTCAAGTATTGCGCGGTGCGCCTGACTCTCGGCGGTACGCCGCCGGCTCAGATCAGTTTCGGCGGCGGCCAGATTCTCGAACCGGCTTAGGCCTTCGGATTGATTTGTAAGTCAGCGAGTTCGTCGAGCGTGTTGGCGTTGGCGAAGGCGGCAGGATCATGGAATACGACCCGGGTGCTGTGATGTCGTGCGGCGAACAGTCCGGTCTTGCGCTCTCCGCTGCGGATAAAGGCGTTCAAGCTGTCGCGCAGCGAGGCCTTCATGAGGCAAAACACCGGCTGCGCCCGCAGCCCCTCGGCCTCCTGCGTGTACGCGGTGGCCATCTCGCCATCGATCTCGAGAGCTTCGGCAAGCCGCGCGACCACATCCGGCGGAAAGTTCGGTGTGTCGCACGGTACTGTGGCCAAGTAAGGCGTGCTGCAGTGGGTGAGGCCGGCGAGCATGCCGGCAAGCGGCCCGGGATACTCCGGGATCTCGTCCGGCCAGACGGGCGCACCCATGGACTTGTACGCGTCGAGATTGCGATTGGCGTTGAGCATCAGCGCGCCGACCTGCGGCCGCAGCCGTTCGAGCGCATACTGCGCGAGCGGAACGCCCAGGTGCATTTGCAGTCCTTTGTCGACGCCGCCCATGCGGGTGCCACGGCCGCCTGCGAGGACCAATCCGGTAACGGCATCTTTGTGAATGATCATAGCTCGCGCTTTCCTAAGAACATCGTAGCCTTTGCCGGCGGAGCCTGCCATCGAGACCGATAAGATTGAAGCGTTCGAGGTGCAGCCGCTGGCGCGCCTGATGCAGCCAATCGCGAATGCCCCGCGCCTCACGTCGACATCCTGCGAAGCGGTGCGGGAGATTGAAATACTCGACGAGCTGGGCGTGCGCCGCTCGATTTATATTCCCGCCGAACGTGCGCTGACGGTGATCGTGGATGATCGCGAACTCGTCACGCTGATGACGCTGGGCGCCTCGCCGGAGCTCTTGGTGCTTGGATTCTTGCGCAATCAGCGGCTGATCAAGGACGCCGCGGCTCTGGAATCCATCTCCGTCGACTGGCGGGCGGGCACCGCCATCGTCAAGACCCGCTCGGCAGCGCGCGACCCTAAAGCGGCGCTGCCGCGAATCGTTGCCGGCGGCAGCGGACAAGGCTCGATTTACGCCGCAATGATGTCGCAGCTCGACACCATACGGCTGCCGGATGCGGGCGAGTCGCGCATCAGCGGGAGTGCGCTGCGCACCGTGCTCGACATCATGCGCCAGCACGACACCATCCATCGCCATGCGCGATCGGTGCATAGCTGCGCGCTGTTTCAGCATGACCGCTTGCTGGTGTCGGTCGAGGATGTCAGCCGGCACAATGGGCTGGACACGGTGAGCGGCTGGATGGCCCTGCACGGCATCGACGGCGGCGATAAAATTCTGTTCACCACCGGCAGACTCACCGGCGAGATGGTGATCAAGGCGGCGCAAAGCGGCGTACCGATCGTGGTATCGCGCAATGGTGTGTCCACGATGGGCTACGATCTGGCGAAGAAATTCGGCATGGCCTTGTTCGGCCGCGCCGTCAATCGCCGCTTCCATTGTTATGTCGGCGCGGAGCGATTCGACGCAGAGTGACAGCGGGGTGATTTTGCCACGGCGCGAGCAACATATGCTCAGCCGTGCATATTGTTGACCCTGGTCTCCCATGCTAGTTTTCCAGGGCTTTTCACCTGCTTGTCGAGCACGGCTCGCAAGTGGCCATCGCGCCGCCCTTCAATACCATTGCAACGAGAGTTTGATGAGCCGATCGATTCGTCCCGCACTATTTGCCGTTATTTTTTCTGTTGCCTTCGCTCAAATCGCCGCTGCCGACGACGCTGCCCCCGTGTCAGAGGCGCAGCCGGCGGCGCTGGCGCGTGTGACGGTGGTGGGAAACAAAGAAAGCGATGACAGCTACCGGGTCGAGTCCGTGGATTCGCTCGGGCCGCTGGGCTCTCTGAAATTGCTGGATGCGCCTTACACGATCGGAATCCTTTCGGAAGACCTGATCAAAAATTCTCAGGCAACCAATTTCAAGGACGTGTCCAAATACCTGCCCCTGGTCGCGTATCAAGAACAGCAGGGCGCGGACATTCTACGGCCGCAAACCCGCGGCATGCAGGGCGGCAATTTCCAAAACTCGCGCATGGACGGCATGACCTTCTTCATCACGGTGGCGAACGCCATGGAGCAGTTTCAGCAGATTGAAGTCATCAACGGAGTGTCGGCGTCGCTGTACGGTCCTGCCAATCCTTCCGGCATGTTCAACTTCGTCTCCAAGCGTCCCACCGACTACGACCTGCGGGAAGTGACCGTCAGCTACGCCAGCGACAGCATCGGCACGGCGCACGTGGATTTGGGCGGCAAGATCGACAGCAACGGTGTTGTGAGCTACCGCTTCAACGGATTGTTCGGTGAGGGCGATGCCTGGGTCGAGCACAGCCACGCCAAGCGCGTTCTCGGCAGCCTCGCGGTGGATGTGCGGCCGCTCGAGGACACGGTCATCGAAACCAACTACAGCTACTACCATTTGATCGATACCGGCTATCCGGGCTGGTTCAGCTATGGCGAGAAGATCATCCTGCCGTCCGCCCCGGATCCGAAAAACGTGGGCTATGGGCAGAACTACGCGGGCGTCGACATGTTGACGCGCATGGGCAGCGTGCGGCTGAAACACGACTTCAATTCCGACTGGCACCTGGTAGTCGGCGCGCTCAATCAAGACGCGTCGCGCGACATCAATACTCCGGTCGACAACTTGACCAACAACAACGGCAACTACACTTCATCGCTGGCGAACGGTTTTGCGCCGCGCTTCATCATGACCAGCGATGCGGCCTATCTCGACGGCAACTTCACCACGTGGGGAGCGGCGCATGACTTGACGATCGGCACCGCCGGCTACAAGTCGCAATCCTATTCGGTCATTACGCCGGCGACGGCGCCAAGCGTCCTGCTGGGTTCGGCCAGCATCAATAGTCCGGTGATATTTCCTTTTCCCGCCGCCGGCCTGCCCAACACGGGGCTGAACTTCGATTCCTCGACGACGTATCAGCAGGGTGTCAACATCGGCGACACGATTCGCTTCACGGATCAATGGGCGACGCGCCTGGCGGTGAGCCAGGATTGGTTTCATGTCGACAACTACAACGCCAAGGCGGTTGCGTTGCCTGAATATGCGGATCATGGCTTGAGCCCGACCGGGAGCCTCATGTACAAGCCCGTCAGCAACATGACTGTCTATGCCACGTTTGCCAGCAGCCTGCAGGCGGGGGACCTGGCGCCGAGCGGTACGGGCCTGGCCAACGCGGGGCAGAGTCTGCCGCCGTACAGAAGCAGGGAATACGAAGTCGGCTACAAAGCGTCGCTGGCCAAGATCGACTTCACCGCGGCCTTGTTTCGCATTCAACGGCCCTTTGCAAACGTCAATCTGGCGGATAACGCATTTGAAATATCCGGCTTGCAGGTCAATCGAGGCCTGGAGCTGTCGGCGGTCGGTGAGGTGATTCAAGGTCTCACGGTTTATGGCGGCGTTACTTTCCTGGACGCGAAGCTCGAGAACACGCCCCTGGCAACGACCAACGACAAGATTTATGTGGGCGCGCCGAAGGTCAAGGGCAACACGCTGTTTGAATATCATTTCCCGGCGATTCCGGGCCTGGTGACCAGCTTTGACTGGCAGTTCACCGGACCTCGCGCCGCCAACGACACCAATTCCTTCTTCGTTGCGGGCTACAACCTGTTCGACATCGGCGCGCGTTATACCTCGAGCATCCTCACCAAAAGCGTCACCTGGCGTCTCGCGGTGGACAACCTCGCCGATAAGCACTACTGGTCAACGGTCGCGCCCAGCAACTTGACCGGCGCCAACACGGGCAATCTCCTGGCTCACTTTGGTTCGCCGCGCACGGTGCTGGCATCCGCGAGCATTGATTTCTAACATGCCTGACAATTTTTCTGCACTTCATCTGGTGCTGACGGCGGATCCGGCGCTGTTCGCCATCGTGAAGCTGTCGTTGACCGTCACCTTGAGCGCCGTGGTTTGTTCCGCGCTGATCGGCATCCCCGCAGGCGCCCTGATAGCCCTGACGCGGTTTCGGGGTAGAACGGCTCTCATCGTCGCGCTGAACGCAATGATGGGTCTGCCGCCTGTTATTGTCGGTCTCGCAGTATTTCTCGCGCTATCGCGCTCGGGACCGCTCGGCTCTCTGGGGATCCTCTTTACTCCCCAAGCCATGATTGTGGCGCAAACCATTCTGGTCACGCCCATCATCGCGGCGCTGGCACGCCAAACGATCGAGGATCTGTGGGCTGAATATCGAGATGAACTCACCGCCATGAATATCGGGCCGCTGGTGCGCGTCGCAACTCTGGTGTGGGAAGCACGCTTCAGTCTCGTGACGGCCATGCTCGCCGGATTTGGGCGGGCGGCAGCAGAGGTCGGCGCCGTCATCATCGTCGGCGGCAACATTGATGGTTTTACCCGTACCATGACAACGGCGATTGCGTTGGAGACGTCGAAGGGCAATCTCTCGCTCGCGGTCGGACTGGGCATCGTGCTCATGGCCATCATATTCGGCATCAATACAGCCGCGTGGCTGGCACGACGCGCCGGTGAGCGGCTGGTTGGGTGATGCGTTTGGGGAAATCATGATGCGTATTTTATTTACATTGATCGCCGCGTTGGCCGCGGTATCGTCAGCTGCTGCGGATACCAGTGTGGTGCGCCTGCACGCCGCAGGCAGCCTCCGCGCCGCCATGACGGACATTTCGAAGGCGTATTCCGACGCTTACGGAACGCGTGTGGAAGCCGTATTTGGAGGCTCTGGCGGTCTGCGCGAGCGTCTGTTCAAGGGAGAGACCGGCGACGTCTTCGCCTCGGCTGATATGGGCAACCCGCAGGCGCTCACCGATGCCGGGAAGGCGGGCCCCACCGTGCTGTTCGCCCGTAATCACTTGTGCGCGCTGCTTCGGCCGGGGCTGAAAGCGACGGCTGCGACGCTGCTGGCAACCATGCTCGACCCATCCGTTAAGATTGGCACGTCCACGCCGGTCAACGATCCCGCCGGCGACTATGCCTGGGCGATGTTTCAAAAGGCCGATCTACAGCGGCCGGGAAGCCGCGCCACGCTCGAAGCCAAGGCGGTCAAGATCGGCAATGTTCCGGGATCGCTCGCGGTTCCCGCGACTGCGGCCAATGCCGTCGTCTGGCTGTTCCAGGAGAAGCGCGCGGACATTTTCCTGTCCTATTGCACGGGCGCTCCCGCCATGACGAAGGAGTCTCCGGGCATCACGGTCATTCCCTTGCCGCCGGCCTTGGCCGTCGAGGCCCATTATGGCCTTACCGTCCTCGCAGGCGCGAATAAGGATCAAGCGGGACAATTTGCTCTCTACATTCTGTCGCCCGCGGGTCAAAAAATTTTGGCGCAACACGGCTTCGACGTACCTTCGCTGCCTTAAACTTAAGCCCCAAGTAAAAATCCAGGTGTACAACCAGCGTGGATTCGCCGCCTGCTGAGCTGCCGATCGCGTTCGAAGACGTTAGCTTCACCGCAAATGGCGTGACCATTCTCGATCGCATCAACCTGGTGCTCATGGCAGGCAGCCCAACTGTCCTCATAGGGCCGAATGGGTCGGGGAAAACCACTTTGCTGAGAATGGCCATGGGCCTGCTCGCGCCTTCAGGCGGACGGATTACCTGGGCGGGACGGGAGTCGCATCCGCCGTCCCGCCGGGGCTTCATGTTTCAGCGTCCAACCATGCTGAGGCGCAGCGCTTCCGGCAACATTCGCTATGCGCTCAAAGCGGCCTCGGTTCCCCGCAATCTTCTCGACGGGCGCGTTGACGAGCTGCTTCGCATGGTGGGGCTCGATGGGCTCGGCGGGCGTCCGGCCCGGCGCATGTCGGGTGGGGAACAGCAGCACCTTGCCTTGGCGCGCGCGCTTGCGCGTGATCCGGCCGTATTGTTTCTCGACGAGCCGACGGCGAGTCTCGACCCGACGGCGACCAAGGCTTTCGAGGATGTGGTTCAATCCATCGTCGCCCAAAACATCAAAGTGGTGATGTCGACACATGATTTGGGTGAAGCTCGGCGATTGGCGGGAGAAATCATCATGCTGCACAAGGGGCGCGTCATCGAGACTGCCGCAGCAGTGTCCTTTTTCAACGCGCCGCAATCCGCCGAGGCCAGAAAATTTCTTTCGGGAGATTTGCTCGTATGACGCCCCGCGATCGCGGAATACTCAGACAGGCTCCCAGCATCCGCAGCCGCCGCTTCTTTGCCGCCGCGATTGCCGCCATTGCCGGCATGGCATTGTTCGGCCCGGCCGCCGCCGCGGAAAAGTCGATCGTTGTCGCCTCGACAACTTCAACGCAGGATTCCGGGCTGTTCGACTATCTGCTGCCGTTGTTCAAAGCCAAGACGGGCATCGACGTCAAAGTGGTTGCGCAGGGCACGGGACAGGCGCTCGACACCGCCCGCCGTGGGGACGCGGATGTCGTCTTGGTGCACGCAAAATCGGCAGAAGAGAAATTCTTGGCGGAAGGTTATGGCGTGAAGCGCTATCCTGTGATGTACAACGACTTCGTTCTCCTTGGACCACGCAGCGATCCCGCCGAAGTGAAAGGATCCCACGATATCCTTGCCGCTCTCGCGGCCATCAAGCGCAAGGGCGCGACATTCATTTCGCGCGGGGATAGATCGGGCACAAACATCGCCGAACTCGATTTGTGGCGCCTGGCCGGCATCGACATCGCGGCGCGCAAGGGCCGTTGGTACAAGGAGATTGGACAGGGCATGGGAGCCGCCCTCAACACGGCTTCGGCCGACAATGCGTACGTGCTCTCGGATCGCGGCACCTGGCTCGCCTTCAAGAACAAAGGCGACCTTGTCATTGCCGTGGAGCGCGATAAGCACCTGTTCAACCAATACGGCGTCATGCTGGTCAATCCACAGAAGTACCCGACCGTCAAAAGGGAGTTAGGTCAGCAATTCATCGACTGGTTGGTTTCACCGGAGGGCCAGCGCGACATAGCCAATTACAAGATCGATGGCGAACAGTTGTTCTATCCAAATGCCGCTGAGCTGTACAATTAGCGCCTGAGAAACCCTTTAAATTTCGGGGCGCGCGTGCGGTACAGCAAAACGTCGATGAAAGCCGAGTCTACGCTTGGTCTGCACTTACGCTATGGCTTCGAACCCGGCGAGCAGCGCGGCGCGACGCTCGGCAACCCGTTGTTCGACCTGCTGACCGCGGTACTGGAAGTCGGTTCGATCCGCCAGGCGGCGCAAGAATTGGGATGCTCTTACCGCTATCTTTGGGGGACGCTCCGAAAGTGGGAGCAGATGCTGGGCGAGCCGCTCCTCATTTGGTCTCAGGGCCAAAGAGCGCGGCCCACTCAGTTCGCCGAGAGATTGCTGTGGGCGGAACGGCGGGCGCGCACCCGCATGCAGCCGCATATCGAAGCGCTGCGCTCGGATCTTTCCCGGGTGGTTACCGAAGCCCGCGATCAGCGCCACCAGTTGCTCACCGTGCAGGCCAGCCACGATATGGCGCTGTCCGTGCTGCAGCAGCACGTCGCGGACACCGCGGACCTGCACTTGGATATTCGCTTCCAGGGCAGCGCCGATGCGCTACGGGGGTTGAGCGATCGGCAATGTCTCGTGGCAGGCTTTCACGTCCCGGCACTGCGGGGCGCGGCACCGGTATTCGCCAAGGCCTTAAAACCGCTGCTCAAGCCAGGCCGGCATAAACTGATCGGCTGCTCGCGCCGCATGCAGGGACTGATGGTTCGCCGCGAACACGCGGCGCTCATCCGCACGTTTCCCGATGTGATCCATCATCGCTTGCGATTCGTGAATCGCCAGCTCGGGTCAGGCACCCGCATGCTCATCGATCATCTCATGCACGAGTATTCCATCGAGCCCGGAGAATTACCGGGCTATGGCGGACTTACGGAGGAAACCCATGTCGCGGTGGCGTTGTGCGTGGCCAGCGGATTGGCGGACGCCGGCGTGGG
>DATHFB010000297.1:0-2735 GCA_035318305.1 Steroidobacteraceae bacterium
GCATGGCACGGCCAAGGCGGCCGGCTGTAGCCGGGTGCCCTGGCTGACGCAGACCTGCAATGCGCAGGCACGCATTCTCTACGATCAGGTGGCGGACGATTCTGGCTTCATGCATTATCGCAATGTGCTTTGAACGTTGACGCGTCATTCCGGGGCGCGAGTCGCGAACCCGGAATCTCGAGATTCCCCGATGTGCAGTTGCACATCTGAGGTCTGGTGCTAGCGCACCATCCCGGAATGACCAAAGCCGAGCCAAAGAAAAACAGGGAGCGAGCATGTCGGATATTTCAGCGGTGAAGGCCCTCGTGTTCGACGTGTTCGGCACCGTGGTCGATTGGCGTACGAGCCTGATCGCGGATTTCACCAAATGGGCCGACACGCGCGGCATCAGTGCGGACTGGACCGCGCTGGTCGATGGCTGGCGTGCGGTCTATGCCGCATCGATGGATGAGGTGCGCAAGCATCCCGAGCGCGGCTATATGATCCTTGACAAGCTTCATCGGCAGTCGCTGGAAAAACTGGTCGCGCAGTTGTCGATTTCGGGATTGACCGACGCCGATCTGCATCATCTCACCATGGGCTGGCACCGGCTTCATCCGTGGCCGGACAGCGTCGCCGGGCTGACACGGCTGAAGACGAAGTACATCATCTCACCGCTGTCGAACGGCAATGTCGCGCTGTTGACCAACATGGCGAAATTCGCAGGCCTGCCGTGGGACCTGGTACTGTCGGCGGAACTGTTCGAGCACTACAAGCCCGACCCCGAAACCTATCTTGGCGCTGCGCGGTTGCTCGGCCTGCCGCCGGAACAGGTGATGATGGTGGCGGCGCATAACCACGATCTGAAGGCCGCGCAGAAATTGGGATTGAAGACCGCCTTCGTGGCGCGGCCGACCGAATATGGCCCGCTGCAGAAATACGATTTCGAGGCAAAGGGCGACTGGGATATCGTCGCCAAGGACTTTGGCGGGATCGCGGATCGGATGGGGTGCTAGTTCTTACTCGTGTCCCGGACTCGGAGCAGCGCATTTGCGCTGCTCCGCAGAGCCGGTACCTATTTTCGCGAACCTAACGTTGTTAGCACCTAGGATGGGTGGAGCGAAGCGATACCCATCACCTCCGCACACTGCAGCGGATGGGTATCGCTGATCCGGACGCCGGACGGTCGTGACCTTAGATAGATACCGAGATGGCCCGGCGTATGAACAATACCGAGGACGCGCAGGCTTTCGTCCGAAGTATTCATGCGCTCAATCAGTTTGCCCGACCCGATGAGATTGCACGGTGCCTAGCGCACGAGGACGGCCGCTCCTCACGCGGGGTCTACAACAAGGCCGAATACGAGGTGCAGCGCCGGCACATGATGCAGGAATGGTCGGATATCGTGGACGCCTGGGTAGCGGGCCAAAAGTACGTCCCGGTGCTCATCCCGCCCTCGATGCGTCTATTGGAGCCAGACCCCGCGCTTTGACCTTCCGCGTGCGCACCAGGTAGATATCCGGAATTGACGTTCAGGACCTCTGTGGAGACGTTCAGAATGGTGAGCAGTGATGGAGCAGGATCATTGGAAAAACCGCTCAACGACGGTTGGGATTATCATGATAAAGAGAGCGAGCGCCTTGCTCGTGAGCTCGAAGCGTCAGCAGAACAAGGAGTAACATCTAACATCCTCGCGCCCTTTCTCCATCTCTCCACCCATACGATCGGGGAGCATTTGGGCGATTGGGCACGCGCTCTCAGATTGGGCAAGCGTGTTCTCAATAGCCAGACGCCTACTTTCGAAACGGCGAAGGCTTGGGGCAGGCTGTATGTCGCCGCCGTCCTCGCCGGCGATTCCGTCGAGGCGGCGGATTTGGAGCTTTCATATCTCAAAGCTACTGGCGACGATTTCGGCGCGGCCCTGTTGGATATGCGTTTCATGTTGGCCGGAGCTTTGGTCGGCTCGAAGCGCGCCAGCGAAGGGGCACGCCTTTACCGCAGCGCCCTCGATCTCGTAAGGCAGATTCGGCAGTCGTCGCTCCTGGATCGCACAATCGCTGTCGCCAGCAACAATCTCGGTTGGGAGCTCTACGAGATGTCCTCGCGCACAGCCTATGAGGACGCCTTAATGCAGCTTTGCGCCGAGATGGGCCTCAAGTTCTGGCTCAAGTGCGGCAACTGGATCAATGAGGAGCGCGCGCTCTACCTCAAGGCGCTCGTTGCCAACGTCACCGGCGCACCAACCTCGGGCTTGGCGCACGCCGACGCGGGCCTTGCGATCATCGCTGCGAATAGCGAACGCCCGCTTGATGCCGCGCTGCTTCAGCTTGCGCGAGCAGTATCGCTTGCCGCGATGGGCGACGACGACGGTAGAGCACACGCAATTGACGACGCCGACGCCACCGCATCGAAGCTGACAGCAACGAATTTGAAGGCGCAATTCGCTACCGAACGCGCCAAGGTCGTTGCCGCCCTTTCGTAATAACTCGTAGCGTCATTGGCTCATGGTGAAATACAGCGCTGTGCTTGTTCCGCCTGGCGTTACCCCATCATTCTGCGGATGAGGCTTGCGAAGACGCTTGGCGGCACGCTTTAACCGGTCGAGTGCGCCGCCGCGTGACGTCTGGTGACTGAGATCGGGAGATGGGGTTCGATCGGTGCGCGGCCATCCAAGCCTCAACCTCGGCGAGGTCCCACACGACACATCTTGGGGACAACGCGAAGCGTCGCGGGAACTCGCCACGCTGTTCCATCTC
>DATHFB010000298.1:0-4449 GCA_035318305.1 Steroidobacteraceae bacterium
TTGCCGATGTCAGGCCCGGCACCGTCATTGCTCTGCCGCGGGTCGAAGGCATCAATCGCCAGTGATGCCGCGGGCATGCAGGTAGGCAGTCAGCGGCTCGCGTGTGTCGTTGCTGGCCACGAAGTTCACAATGGAGTCGTCGGCGGCGCGTACATTGAGCTCCAGTTTCACGCTGGCCGCCATTTGCTTCAGCATCTCCACCGTCAGTTCGAAGTAGGCCGTCTGTCCCCAGGACGCAGCCGCTTGGTAGGCGCCTCTACCCAATTGCGGGGCGTCGATGGGCGTCAGCACCCGCGTGCCGCCGTCGAGAACCAGGGTCAGTGCCGTGGGAGAACGGATATCGGCGATGGGGCGATCGTTGCCGGGTGCGATGTGAATCCACAAACCGTAAACAATCGCACCGCTTCGATCCCATTCCACCGGGCCCAGGTAGGCGAAGCTGATCTTCTTTCCCACCAGGCTGCCAAGTACAGGCAACCCGCCGCTTTGGCGAAGACTCGGCACCAGCTCGATCGGCTCCTTGAGCGAGCCGACGGTCATGGCCGTACGGTCATCCAAGTACTCCACGGGCTTGATGGACGACTGCGACGCGCACGCGCTCAGGAGCACGAGGATCAACCCGCCGGGAATGCATAACTGGCGCATATCCCGCAGTATACCGGGACGTGAGCTGGAGCCGATTATTGAGTTGCCGCTACCAGGTATACTTTTGGCAATGGTTAAGCGATTCGGCCGTTATTCGGCGACAAGTCTGTTCATGTGTCTGGTGCTGGCGACGGGTGCGGGCGGTATGGGCAGCGCCTTGGCTGCAGAATCGGCTCTCGCCGATCGAGTGGTCGTCCACAAGTCCGAGCACAAGCTGTATCTGTACAACGGCGACCATCTTTTGGGCATCTACAGAGTAGCGCTGGGTTTGAGCCCTGTAGGACAGAAGGAGCGCGAGCGCGACTTCAAAACTCCCGAAGGACGCTATTTCCTCGCGCGGCGCAACACGCGCAGCGATTACTTTCTGGCCATCCAAGTCTCCTATCCCAACAAAGTGGATGAGCTGCGCGCGCATAAGAAGGGCTGGGCCCCGGGCGGCTCGATCATGATTCACGGGTTTCCCAACTCGCCCCACCATCCGACGGCGTATTATGAGTCGAACGACTGGACCGATGGCTGCATAGCTCTCTCGAACTCCGACATGGTCGAAGTGTGGATGCGCACGCAGGATAACATTCCGATCGATATCTACCCCTAAGGACAGGTGCTGCGTGGAAGCCTCGATTCTTTCGTCTGACATGGTCGATGCGCGGGTGGCCCCAAAGGGCAGCTTGGAGCACCTCTCGCAGCAGGAAATCGCCAAACTGCTGGATTCCGGGCAGGGCGGCCTGTATCCCTTATTTCGCAAGTGCGCGCTCGCCGTGCTCAATTCCGGCAGCGAAATCGACGATTCGCGCGCGATCTTTGAAAAGTACCGCGACTTCGATCTTCGCATCGTGCGCCAGGCCTGGGGCATCAAGCTCGAGATCAAGAACGCACCGGCGGCGGCTTTTGTCGACGGCGTCATGATCAGAGGTCTCAAGGACCACTTGTTCGCCGTGCTGCGCGATGTGGTGTTCATCTCCAACGAAATCATGGAGAGCGGCCGCTATGACCTCAATACCTCGGCAAGCATTACCAATGCGGTTTTCCACATTCTGCGCAATGCGCGGGTATTGGAGCTGCAGGTGCGGCCCAATCTCGTGGTCTGCTGGGGCGGGCATTCCATTCGCCGCTTCGAATACGACTATACGAAAAAAGTAGGCTATGAACTCGGGCTGCGCAGCTTGGATGTCTGTACCGGCTGCGGACCGGGCGCCATGAAGGGGCCGATGAAGGGAGCAACCATCGGTCATTCGAAACAGCGCATTACCGATGGGCGGTACTTGGGGATCACGGAACCCGGCATCATCGCCGCGGAGCCGCCCAACCCCATCGTGAGCCAATTGGTCATCATGCCGGACATTGAAAAGCGCCTCGAAGCGTTCGTGCGCTTGGGTCACGGCATCGTGATTTTTCCCGGCGGCGCCGGAACGGCCGAAGAGATTCTGTACTTGCTCGGCATATTGCTCGATCCCGCCAATCAGAACCTGCCTTTCCCGGTTGTGTTCACGGGTCCGGCCGACAGCGCCGAGTATTTCCAGCAGATCCACCGCTTCGTCGGCGCGACCTTGGGGAGCGCCGCGCAGGCGCGCTACAAGGTGATCATCGACGACCCGGCCGGCGTGGCGCGTGCGATGGTGCAGGGCATGGCGGAGGTTCGCGACTATCGCCGCCAGGCGAGCGATTCCTACGGCTTCAATTGGTTGCTGAAGATTCCTTTGGAGTTCCAACGGCCATTCGAGGTCACCCATGTCTCGATGCGCGCGTTGCGCTTATCGCTCGATCAGCCGGTGCATGAGCGCGCCGCCGACTTGCGGCGCGCCTTCTCCGGAATAGTCGCCGGCAACATCAAAGAATACGGCGTCAACGCCATCGAACGCTTCGGGCCCTACGAGCTTGCCGGAGAACCGGCGATCATGGAGCCGCTCGATAAACTGTTGCGCTCGTTCGTCGCGCAAGGCCGGATGAAATTCACGGGTGCCGAATACAAGCCTTGCTACCGACTCGTGGCATGACGCAGGAGCTGTATATCCGGTATCGATTCGACCTGCCGGATGGCTCGAAAAAACATTTGGATCTGAATTTCGCGGCCGCGGACTTCCGGCTTTCGAATCCAACGCCGATCGATCCGCCGTTCTGGACCGAATTGAAGTTCAGCCAGTGCGCAAACTGCCCTTTGAGCACCGCCGAATACGCGCATTGTCCCGCCGCACTGCATATGGCGCCGGCGGTCGAGTCGCTCAAGGCATTGGTTTCGTTCGACGTGGTGGGCGTGACGGTCACGCAGGCGGAGCGTACGGTTCACGCGGAAACGACGGCGCAACAGGCCATGAGTTCCGTGCTGGGATTGATCATGGCGACCTCGGGCTGTCCCTGGACCGATCGGCTGCGCCCGATGGCGCGTTTCCATCTGCCCTTCGCGAGCGAAGCGGAGACCGTCTATCGAAGCGTATGCATGTTTCTGCTGGCGCGCGAACTGGTGGGTGCGGGCGAAGCGCACGGATTCGCGCGGCTCACCGATCTGTATGAAAACCTGCACGTGGTCAATCGCGACATGTCGCGCCGCCTGGGCGCAGCCACACGAACCGACCCCGCACGCAACGCCATGGCGCTGCTGGACTCTTATACGACTTTGTTGCCGGCGGCGCTCGAATCCTCGCTGCAGGAACTCAAGCCGCTGTTCGGTGCCTGGCGAGGACCCGAGAATCCGTCCATTTAACTTACCGCGACGTTGTGTGAGATGCGCATCCCAATGCGCGTCGCTGTTGCACGACAGTGCGGGCGGCGCGTGACACAGTTCCTGTCGAGGAGAGGGCGCGGCATTTACTGTCGTTCCCATCGACAGAGGCAAACGAGATGAGCGACGTAAAGAATACAACTCGATACACCGGAGTGGACCGCAGGGCCCCTCGCGCCGACTCGACCGTTGTCAAGACCGGCGGTCGGCACGCGGCGATCACCAACAGTCTTTACAACTGGCACAGTTATAAGAACTGGGCGGAAAAAGCTCGCGGTAATTTCGACGAAAAAAAATAAGCGGAAAAAATGAGCGGCGTTGACCCGCCGCGGACCGGCCTCGCACTCAAGCCGGTACGGGCAATGGATTGATGCCTTCAACAGGCTGCGCCGCACCTTCCTTCGCTTTCAGCCACGCCAACAACGGCTGCCAATCCTCCAGATCCTGTTCCACCACATAGCGTTTCATCTCGTGAATGCCGAGGCCCAGTTCCGCGGCGCGCACATAGTTTTGCGAGTCCCGCAATGTGGCAATGACCGGGATGCGCAAGGTCTCGAGAAACCGCATCAGCGATTGATAGATCAAGGTATTGCGTTTGACGCGATTGGCAACCACGCCGATGCGATACTCATCGCGCCGCACCTTGGCGATCAGCAGCAGGTCGGCGATGCACTTGGAGCAGGCGTGGATATCGATGTCGGAAGGCAGCACCGGCACGATGATGGCGTCGGCATTCTTGGTCATATCGGGCATTTCTTGGGCGGGGACCGCGGCCGGCGTGTCGACGATGACATGGCCGGCGTCCGCCGGAATGCGCATCTGCCAGGCGCGGGTCATGCGCGAATTGCGCTCGAACGCGGCTACGCCATGGATGAACGGCTGATCGGGCTTGCGTTTCTTGAGCCAGCGGCTGCTGGAGGCCTGGGGGTCGTTATCCTGCAGCACCGGACGGTCGCCCTGGCCCGCAAAATAGCTGGCGAGATTGATGGCTATCGTCGTTTTGCCTGAACCCCCTTTTGGGTTCAAGACGAGAATGCGCTGCATGTCCGCAGAGCCTACGCAGCCCCAGGCACCATGGCAAGCCG
>DATHFB010000299.1:0-4449 GCA_035318305.1 Steroidobacteraceae bacterium
GCCCGGCCCATCCGCGCCAAGCCCGAATGCCTGGTGTGCCACAGTACGCCCTCGGCTGCGCCGCACAGTTTGATAGCCCGTTACGGCGGCGATAACGGCTTTGGCTGGCAGCCCAATGAAGTAGTCGCAGCGCAAGTCGTCTCGGTGCCCTTCGCCAGTGCCGCCGCCAATGCCAACAAGGAGTTTCGCGCCTTCATGAGTCTGTTGCTCGCGGTATTTGCCGCCGCGTTTCTGGTGGTGAATGTTCTTCTCTATCAGTTGGTGGTGCGGCCGGTCCGGCAGATCGCGCTGGTGGCGGACAAGGTCAGCCTCGGCGACATGTCGGCGGAGAATTTCTCGGAGCGCGGGGCTACGGAAATCGTATCGGTGACCCGCTCCTTTGGCCGCATGCGCAAGAGCCTCGAGAAGGCGCTGCGCCTGCTCGGGGCATAAACCATGGTGCGCGACGTTTTCGTCAGCTACTCCCAGCCGGATTACGGCTGCGCCATGGAACTGGTGGGCCGCGTCGAACTGGAAGGTATCAATTGCTGGATCGCTCCGCGGGACATCGCGCCCTCGGCGGATTGGGCGGCGGAAATCATCGACGCCATTTCCAATTCGCGCACCATGATTTTGGTGTTCTCCGCGAGCAGCAACGAGTCTCCGCAGGTGCGGCGCGAAGTGGAAAGGGCGGTGCACAAGCAGGTCAGCATCCTGCCGTTTCGCATCGAGAATGTGCTCCCGTCCAAGAGCCTCGAATATTTCTTGAGCGCGCAGCATTGGATGGATGCTTTTCCCCCGCCGCGAGAGCCGCACTATGCCCGGTTGTGCGCCTACTTGAAGGCGCAGCGCGGTCAGACTGCTCCGGACGCGGCGACGACGCAGCCGGCCCCGATCCTTGTCAGTGCACCGGCGGCCGCGCCGCTGGATCCGGCAGAGGTGCTGCGTGTCGAGCGGCTGCTGGCGGGGTACATCGGCCCCATCGCCAAGCACTTGGTCAAGACGGCGGCCCTGCGGGCGGCCACGGCCGAGCAACTGGTCAGCATGGTCGCGGCGGAATTGGAAACCGAGACGGATCGACACGAATTTACGCGGCGCTGGCGAACGGGCGCGACGCAAAGCCGCTAGCAGCCACGGGGAATACTCAGGCAGGCTCCTAGCTCTCCTGCGGCCCATCACCTCACGCTGTTAACTCCGTCGCGGACCCGCCAGGGCCGTACGCCTATAGTCGCGGATCGCAATCCTGACTGATGGTGGGGTACATGTCGCTGAGCGAAGAACAAGCCAAGTCTTACATGATCAAGCTGCTCACCGCGATGACTCGCGCCGGCGGATCGGATCTATTCGTCTCGAAGGATTTCCCTCCGAGCATGAAAATCCAAGGGAAAATGCAGCCGCTCGCCGCGCAGAAACTGAGCGCGGAGGTGACGCGAGAATTGGCTCATTCGCTGATGGGCGAACGCCAGCGCGCCGAGTTCGCCAAGGAATTCGAGTGCAATTTCGCCCTGGCGATAGCGGATGTCGCGCGCTTTCGAGTCAATGTGTTCATGCAGCAGCTCAACGTCGGCATGGTCATTAGAACCATTCCCAACGCGATTCCCGGTTTCGACCAGTTGGGCCTGCCCGAAACGCTCAAGGATATGGTGATGAGCAAGCGCGGCATGGTGCTGGTCGTGGGCGCCACCGGCTCGGGTAAATCCACGACGCTCGCGGCCATGATCGATCATCGCAATCGCTGCTCGGCGGGCCACATCATCACCGTCGAGGATCCCGTGGAGTTCATCCATCAATCGCAAATGTCGTTGGTGACGCACCGCGACGTGGGCATCGATACGCACACCTGGCATCACGCCTTGAAAAATACCCTGCGCCAGGCCCCTGACGTGATCTTGATCGGGGAAATTCGCGACGCTGAAACGATGGAACATGCGATCGCATTTGCCGAGACCGGGCATTTATGCATGAGCACTCTGCACTCCAACAGCGCCAGCCAGACCCTCGATCGCATCATCAATTTTTTTCCCGAAGAACGCCGCAAGCAATTGCTCATGGATCTTTCGAGCAATCTCAAGGGCATCGTTTCGCAGCGTCTGGTGCGCAAGGAGGACGGCAGCGGCCGCACCGCCGCCATCGAGATTCTGCTCAATACGCCCATTGTGTCCGATAGGCTGCTCAAGGGCGAATTTCACGAATTGAAGCAAATCATGGGTAAGTCGCGGGAAGTCGGCATGCGTACCTTCGATTGGTCGCTGTTCGAGCTCTACAGCGACGGCGTCATTGCCTATGACGAGGCGATCCGCAACGCCGATTCGGCCAATGAGCTGCGCCTCAACATCAAGTTGAACAGCAAGCGTCCCGCCCCCGCCCCGGCCGCAAACAGTCCGTCCGAGTATGCCGCTTGAGCCGCGTTGGCGGGGAGTACCCGGGCAGGCTCCGGGCGGCATTTGCCGTCATTTGAGCTGATTTTGCCATTCCGGTGATATTTCTTTAGAATGCAAAGGTATTATTTATTTCTATAGGCATTCAATGCCGCGCACTCTGGCCGCACCCAAGCCCGATCCGCGACTGGTACTGACCGGTGCGGTGTTGCGCGCGAGCGCATTGTTGGAAATTACGCAGTCGAGCCTCGCGCAAATTCTCGGCCTGAGCCCATCCACCGTGTCGCGCATGGCCAATGGCAGCTATCGATTGGACGATCAGAAGAAGGAATGGGAGCTCGGCGCACTGTTCGTGCGATTGTTCCGCTCGCTGGACGCCGTCATCGGCTCCAATGATTCGGCGGCTAGGGGCTGGCTCAATGGGCAGAACACGGCGCTGACGGGACGCCCCATTGAACTGATTCGCAGCACCGAAGGGCTGGTTCGTGTCGTCCAGTATCTTGACGCCGCACGCGGTCGCCTCTGAGGCGGGCCGGGCCACGCGGCGGCTGTGGCGCGCCGTCGAAGCCCAGCACATCGCATCGACCTTGAGGCTGGTTGCCAATATCGAGGAGCAACTCGTCCTCGAGCGGGTGCTGGAGAAGAGCAAGCCCGCAGTTCCGGACGATGCCGCCGATCTGCACTATTTGTTGGCGACGCCGTTTCGCTATGCCTCACCGATCGGCTCGCGATTTCGCGCGCCGGCCGACCCGGGTGTTTGGTATGGAGCGGAAAAAGAGCGTACCGCCTGCGCGGAATTGGGGTTTTGGCGCTGGCGTTTCTTGATGGACACCACGGGGTTGGACAGCTTGGGGCCCTCGCCCCAGACCGTATTCCGAGCGGGCGTCGAGGCGCGCATGGTCGATCTCACCGAGGCGCCGTTCAAACGATCGCGTGCGCAGTGGACCGATCCGCGCGACTACAGCGCTGCGCAGCACTTCGCCCGGATCGCCAGAGAGGCGAATGTCGATGCGATTCGCTACGAATCCGTGCGCGATCCGCAGCATGCCGGCGCGGTCGCGGTGCTGCGGCCGTCCTGCTTCAAGCCGCGTCAACCCTTGGAGCAGCGCATTTGGCTGCTGACGGTGCGGCGCGAGGCGGCGATCTGGCAGCGCGAAGCACAGAGCTACGAATTTACTGCGAAGAACTGGGATCGGTGACGCCGGCGATATCTCACAGGTACAATCCTCCAGCCTCACTCTCTTGAAGGCGGTCATCAGGAATACTCTTGGGTCGAAATTTCAGCAGCGACCATGTCGCTCCCGCGTGCGAAGCCATCATGTCGGCGGTCAATAAGGCGAATGAGGGATCAGTCACCTCCTATGGCGGCGATGACTTAACGGCAAAGCTGCAATCGCTTGCCAGCCAGTTGTTCGAACGGCAGGTCACGGTATTCCCGGTGACCAGCGGCACTGCCGCCAATGCCCTGGCCTTGTCGCAAATCGTTCCGACGTTCGGCGCCATTTATTGCCACGAAGCCGCGCATATCGTCACCGACGAATCGGGCGCACCCGGCTTCTTCACCGGCGGAGCGCAACTCATCGGCTTTCCGTCGGCGGACGGCAAGATTCGTCCCGAGCAACTGACCCAGGCGGTCGCCTATGCCGAGGACTTGGGGATTCATCACGTGAAGCCCGGCGCCGTCACCCTGACCCAGGCCACCGAGTGGGGCACGGTCTATTCCCTCGCGGAAATATCCGCCATCGGCGCGGTCGCCAAACAGCACCAGCTCCCGGTGCACATGGACGGAGCGCGATTCGCGAATGCCTTGGTGCATTTGGGCTGCACGCCGGCCGAGGCGACCTGGAAGTGCGGCGTGGATGTGCTGTCGCTCGGCGCCACCAAGAACGGCGCGCTCGGGGCCGAAGCGGTGGTGTTCTTCGATCCGGCCATGGCGCGTGATTTTGAGCGGCGGCGCAAACGCGCGGGCCACCTGATGTCGAAGCTGCGATTCCTGAGCGCGCAGTTGAACGCCTATCTTAAGAATGACCTGTGGCTCGAGAATGCACGCCATGCCAATGCCATGGCCACCCGAATGGCGTTGGGCCTGAAG
>DATHFB010000300.1:0-5150 GCA_035318305.1 Steroidobacteraceae bacterium
GTGCGAGAAATGGGATTGTGGACCGCCTGCGGATTGGTCGCCGCGTGGGTGGGCTGCTTCACGTTGTTTCCAGCGCTGCAGTCGCTGTTGCGCGCGCCGCGGCGAACGGGCGTCGCGTCGGATGACAAGCGGTTCGCAAGATTCGTCGATGTGCTGGTGCCCGCTACGCGCCGCTTCCGTTGGTTCCTTGTTGCCGGCGCCGTGCTGATCATGCTGTGCGGAGCGGCTTCGCTCTTCGGTATTCCCGGCAAGCTCAAGCCGCTGCAGCTCGAGACGGACGCTCTGACGTATGTGAATCCTCGCGAGCCCGTGGCGCAGGACACCCGCCAATTCGAACAAACCAACGGCTTGGACGTCCAGGATTTGTGGCTGCAGACGCAGCCAGGCCAAGCCTTGGATCCACAATTTCTGCGCAGCGTGAATTTGCTGGCACTGCGGCTCGAACAGCACCCGGGAGTCAATGCCGTCGACGGACCCACCACCGTGCTGCGCTGGGCGCGATACGTCCAAACCGGCTCGGATGAGCTGCCCACGGCGCCCGAAGCGTGGCCAAAGCTCGCCGCTGACCTCGAGCAGATTCTGCTGAATGAACCGAGTTCGCGTGGCTACGTCGACGTGGCCAATCTGTCGAGCGTGCGACTGAGCATTCGCGCTCGGGGCGAGACCTTCGGCCCCTCCGGCGCGATGCGCAAATTCATTCTCCAGGCGTGGAACGAGGCGCGGGCGAGTGATCCGAATTTCAGAACCGTGCGCGGCCAAATGGCGGGCAACGGCGTGCTGTCCGGCATCATCACCGAGCGATTGCTGCCCACGCTGACCCAAAGCTTCGCGATCACCGCCAGCGTTATTTTCCTGGCCTTTCTCGTCGTGTTTCGCAGCCCCTCGGCGCGGCTCATGACGATGATTCCCTCATTTTTCGCCATTCTGTCGGTATTCATCGTCATGCGCGTGGCGGGCATTCCGCTCAACATTGCCACGATTCTCATCGGCTCGACCGTGCTGGGAGCGACCGAAAACGATCAGGTGCATTTTTTCTATCATCTTCAGGAAGGCCGCTCGAGCGGCACCACGGAAGGTGCGCTGAAGCACGCGATGCTCACCGCGGGTCGTCCGATTCTGTTCGCGACGCTGATCAATACCAGCGGCTTTCTAGCGCTCACGCTTTCGGATCTTCCGCCGATGCGCCAGTTCGGCGTGGTGTCGGCTTCGGCGTTCGTGCTGGCACTGATAGCCGACTTCACCGCACTGCCGGGTGCGCTTTGGATCCTGTCGGGGATGCAACGCATCGCTGGTCGCGTCATGGCGCGCTGAGCCAGGCCGTGATTTGATTGACGGCGGGCGTGTTCCATCCCAACCCGAGATGATTGACCCCGATGACTGCCGAGCCCCCGAAATTGGTGATGCCGGTCGAATCGTTGCAGCTTGCGATGAATAGGACCCCGTCCGAAGGACCCGTATGCTCGTTGTGCAACAGAGCGATGTTGTTCATGTTGCCGCAGAGATTGTAGACCTTGACGCTGCTGGATGTGCCGGCCGTGCGCACCGTGTCGACCAACGAGGGGCCCATGTATGCAACGATGCCATTGCCATGCGTGTAGAAACCCAGTCCGCCGTAGTAGGTGGTGTACCAGTCCTGTTCAGTACTCGGTAAGGAATAGACCGAGTCCCAGCGCTTGAGCATCTGTGCCGAGCCGGGAAAGTAGGCCGAGGAATACGTCCATTGCGGACCGTTTTGCCAAACGCCGTAACACACCAACTTGTCATGGGGGGTGGGGCCATCAATGGTTCCACCACAGGCCGGGTAGACCGGAAGGCTGAAATACCAGCCATGTCGAAACGACAGATCGATGCCGTTGTTGGGGCCGCCTGCCATGATCAGGCGGCGGATGTCACTCTGATAGGCCGTACCCCATGATTGCTTGACCGAAGAGACGTACATGCGGGCGTTGAACGCGCCCTTGGACCAGGAAACAACGTCGACGCTCAGCGCACCGGTACGGGACTTGATTACCTGGATAGCATCCTCGATTTGCTCGGCCCAAAAGTAACCGTCCCCATTCTTGTGTGGATACCCGATGGCAAAAACTTTAAAGCCGCTTGCGACGAGCGACTGCATGAGACCGGTTGTGGGACAACTCGCCTGCCCGCAACCGTAGGCGCCTTCGTCATTCGGATTGGCCCAAGCGAGATCCGCATCTTGATTGGCGCCGTGCACGAGCAAAACGGGTGTAGTTTTTGGATTGGTATTCCAGCTGGGCGCGTAATACAGCAGAAAGCGCGCGGAATTCGGCGTCGCAATGCCGTTGAAGAAAGTGACACGCTGCCCACTCTGATTGCCACGGCCGTCGGGTGGAAAGGTCTCCTGAGTAAAAGCCGTTCCGGGATCACGCCAGCGCTCCACTTGCACCCAGCCGTTCGATATCGACGTGGTGTAGGTGGCCTCGAGCACGGGCGAGGTCGCGTAAGATGGGATCGGAGCGGCCCATAGCAAAGCGGCGCTGAGGACGAATCCGCTCAGCGATCGCACCAGCCTGGAGTTACGTCTCGTTGCACACGCGGATGCTCTTGGAATGTCTTTCGTACCCATGGCTCACTCCCCCTGTTGTGTCTTCTGCGTCATGACATCGGCCAATGATCCCTTTTTCTTTGGGTCGCGGCTCCAGTGCAGACAAGGTATCCTAGACATGTTTCCTGCCGGCCGTCGATGACCGGGGCGATCACGATCGTAGGACAAATTCGCTCACGCCTGTGCTTCAATCAGATCGCCGCGATGCGCACCCCACCTCAGCCTTGGCGGTACCCATGAAGGTCATCCGCCCGCTGGTGCGGCTCGCCGCAAAGTCCGGGATGTCGCTCCCGAATATTTTGCGTGGGCTAGACCTTCCGGCAAACATCCTCGATGGATCACGTGCAGCTTCCATCAGTCTCGCGGACTACTTTCGCATCCTCGAGCGCCTGGCGATCAGCGCCCGCGATGAGACTTGGGGCCTCTCGGCTCGCCCCCTCCTGCCCGGCGCCACCGGCCTGGTGTTGTCGAATCTATCGAGCTGCGCCACGCTCCTCGAAGCCATGAAAGCGGTGGCTCACGCCTATAACCTGCTGCACGGCGGAGCGTACAACCGTGTCGAACTGCGCAGGGACCGGCTCGCCTATATCATCGACGACCGCGGCTTTCCCTACGCCCCACGCATGGATCCCTCGCAGACGAGATTCGCGATGGTGAGCGTATTGATTTTTTTGCACGCCTTGCTCGTGCTCATATCCGACGATGGATTGCACCGCAGGCTCAGGAAAGTGCATATCAAAGGCACCCGGCTCGCCGGCGCCCGGGGTTACTTAGAGTTTTGGGCGGCACCTATTCGCTGGAAATCCAGCACCTACGCACTCGACTACGAACTGGAAGCAGGTTCAGCTCCGGTCGCGTGCCGAGGTCCTGTGCCCTCCTCCCAGGCGATCTATCGCAAGATTATTGATCTGATTGAACACAACCAGAGCGTCGGCGTACGGCACCGCAGTGTGCGTGAGCGCGTGGTCGACGCGTTTGAGGATAACGTCTTCACACAACGAGCGGTGGCCAAGCGGCTCGGACTTGGTGTGGCCACCTTGAGACGGCGGCTGGAGATGGAAGGGTCGCCTACATTTCGCGTGCTGAACGAGCGGGCACTCGAGCGCGCAGCGCGCTCTCTCCTGGAGCAGCGGCATCACCCGAGTGACGTCGCCGAAGAACTGGGTTTTTCCGATCTGCGCAGCTTCGCCCGGGCGTTCAAGCGGTGGACCGGTGTAACACCGACGGTCTACGCCAAGCGCAGTCGATACGAGCGCGTTCGGTACAAAGCGCCAACTCCGCAACACACCTCAAAGGTTTCGAGGATAAGCACGTAAGTGGTTGATTAGATGGTTTGACGGCTGGCCACTTTGACGCCCATGTTGTGCAGTCGTTTTCTGGGGAATAACGTTTTCTGGGGAATAACACACAGCACGGCGCGCTTTTTAAGGATCAGGGGTTGGCAGCGCGCGGGGCGGCAACGAGCTGCGAAAAGGTGGCCGTGCCGATGGCATAGTCGCTCCACTCTTTGTAATCGAAATGCCACCACTCCTCAGGGTACACCGCAAATCCCTGCGCCTCCATTTCGCCGCGCAGCAGTTCCCGAAACCAGCGTTGCCGGCTGGTGCCGCCTACATAGTCGGCGTAGGAGCGCGGCGACATTTCATCGTAGCGCCCGGTCATCTCAACCGTCTTGCCTGACTTCAAGTCATAGAGCGTCAAGTCCACCGCGCAACCGCGGTTGTGGCGCGACCCCTGGGACGGATCGGCGACGAAAACATGTGCCGATTCGGGAGTTGCATCCCAGAACATCTTGGTTACGAACCACGGACGGTAACCGTCATGAATCAGCAGTCCATAACCTCTCGACGCCAGCGCACGCTGCACGCGGCCCAAGGCCTCCGCTGCGGGGCGCTGCAGGTACGCCGCGGACCGCTCATAGAGGGGGAAACCAATGAAGTTATTTGAGCTCGCATAGCGGATGTCGAATTTGATGGCTGGCTCAACCGTCGCCAGATCAACCAGATCAAACGCCCGCTTCGCTGCAGGCTCCGTCGGCGGCTTGGCGGCCAGTGCCGAAGCGCGCAGCTGACCTGTATCGGCTTTGACGCCGGCGCGAATCTTGGCCACAACCTCCTGGCCTATGTCCTTGAATTGCAATCGGGAGGCCCCGACGACGACCGCAGCAGTTCGAAGATCTCCATCCAGCTGAAATTCCACCGGGATGCTCGGATGGCCCTTGCCGTCATTGACGGAAAAGCGCGTCGTCGACTGCCGCTGCAGCGGGCTGCCCTGCAGCCCCAATCCTTGCACAAATAATTCGCCGCCGGATTCGTAAACTGTCAGTTGTGCATCGGCCGAACGATACTCACCAATGAGTCTCTTGAGTTCGCCCGGCACATCGGGCGGCAAGCGCTCGACCGCGGCGCGAATGACCGGGATTGCATCGGCTCGCGAGGCAGTTGGCGCGAGGCCCGGCAATAAAAATATCAGCAACAGGATCGTCTGACGAGCGTTCAATGTTAGCCTCCCTGGCCAGGATCATAACATCGGCGTTCAGCCGAGGACGGTACCCTTGAAAACCCTGCAAGGCTGGTCTCATCGC
>DATHFB010000301.1:0-5979 GCA_035318305.1 Steroidobacteraceae bacterium
AGCCAGTCCGCTAAAACAGGGAAACGTTATGCATGGCGGTTTGATTAGGAGCTTGCTGATCTCGGCCGCCGGGCTGGCGCTAATTTTACCTGCGATGCCCGCGCGCGCCGACTTGTACTCGGCGAATGCCGCTTACCAGAAGGCCGATTTTCCGAGTGCATTTCAACAATTCAAAGAACTGGCCGAACTAGGTCAGCCGCTGGCGCAATTGCACTTGGCCTCCATGTACGCCCGTGGTGAAGGTGTCGCACCAAGCAGCACCTTCGCGCACGCTTGGGCGTCATTGGCCGGTCAGAATGGTGAATCGCGCGGGACGGAAATCGCAGCGGCTTTGGAGCCCCAACTGACACCCAACTCGCTCCTCGTTTCGGCCGACATTCAGGCCGAGTTCGGTCAGGCAAAGCTCGATCAACGCCTGTTGCCGCACGTCCTGCAAGGCAGGGAATACGAGGATCGCGATCCGGTCCGGCCCTCAAAGCCCTTCATGACCGGGTACCCGAACGACGCGCAAAGAAAGGGCGTTCAAGGCGAGGTGTTTGTCGAATTTATTGTGGCGCCTGATGGCCGCGCGCGCATCCCGCGGATTCTGTACGCGGTTCCCACGGGCTATTTCGAATCGACAGTCAGAGACAGTGTTTTGCGCTCCGTGTACCTGCCCGGACGGATCAACGGTCAACCCGTGTCAACCCCGTTCAGCATGCTCTACAGATTCAAGATGAATGAACTGTCGATGAATAGCTACGGAGATCTCCAAACGCGCGTTAACGAGGCCAAGGCAAAAGCTGAAGCCGGTGACCCGTCGGCGCAGATGCTCTACGGCATGATGATTGCCGGTCTACCGCAATTGAATAAAACTTATTCTCAGGCGATTCCGTGGTTTCTCAAGGCCGCGCAGGCCGGCGCCCCTTATGCCCAATATCAAATTGGGACCGGGCTGCTTCGCGGTCGAGGCTGCCAATGCGATAACAATAAAGGCGAAATTTGGTTGCAAAAAGCCGCCCAAGCAGATCAAGCCGACGCCCAAGTCTCACTTGCGGAGTATCTGTTGAGGGATAAACCGAGCGCCGAATCGTTGGCCGGTGCGATGGTATGGCTCGAGCGCGCCGTTAAACAGGGCAACAACTCCGCAAAGCTGCTGCTGTCCGCGATCCTGGCGGCAAATCCGTCGGCGGATATCCGCGATCCGCCTCGCGCGTTGGCATTGTCCGATAGCTTGCCGCGTGAATACAAAAAGGATCCGAGCCTTCTCGAGATTCGCGCGGCCGCTTATGCATCCCGCGGCGACTACCCAGCGGCAAGCAAGGCTCAATCCCAGGCGATTGAGGAGGCCACCCGGCTGGGGTGGAACTTGCAGCCATTGCAGGAACGCGCCTCGACGTACGCTTCGCGTCAGTCCTGGCACGGAGATTTATTGAATTTCTAGGCGGCCTGCCGGACCCGCCGGTTGAGTGGCAGTATTCATCGCCGCCTCAAGCCACATCGCTTATGCTTTGCTTGCGTTCGAATTGCCGCAGGGCCCTTAAGGCTCCGGCAAGCGGCCGCATCTTCAGCAGAATGATTGATTTAACGAAATACCCGGGGGAGTGATGTCGGCACAACGATTCGTCGCGCGGGCGGCAGGGATTGCATTGATCTTGGCGGGTTGCGCGGCGTGCACTCAGCCGCAAAGGGCGGCAGATTCCGCGGCCGCTGCTGCGGCAGCACCGCCGGTAGTCAATGCCCCCATTGCCAAAGTCAGCCAAGGCGAGGTTCACGGCGCTGCCGCGGACGGTGTCGCGGTGTTCAAGGGCTTGCCGTTCGCCGCACCCCCCGTGGGCGATTTACGCTGGCGCGAGCCGCACCATCCGGCGAATTGGCCGGGCGTGCGCCCAGCGACTGCCTCCTCGGCGACCTGCGTCCAGGCAGAGGACTGCCTGTATTTGAACATTTACCAACCGGCCGACGCCAAAAAGGGCGCGCACCTTCCCGTCATGGTCTGGATCCATGGCGGCGCCTTCATCTATGGTTCGGGATCCCAATACGACGGCACTCAATTCGCCAAGCAAGGCGTCGTCGTGGTCACCGTGAATTATCGTCTCGGCCGCGCCGGCTGGTTCGCGCATCCCGCCCTCACGGCTGAGAATCCCCGGGGGTTGTTGGGCAATTACGGACTGATGGATCAAATCGCGGCGCTCGAGTGGGTGAGGGACAACATCAAGGCATTCGGCGGCGATCCGAAGAACGTCACCATTTTCGGCGAGTCAGCCGGTGCAATTTCCATCAACTACTTGATGCTGGCTCCGCAAGCCAAGGGATTGTTTGCGAAGGCCATATCGGAGTCCGGCTTCGGCCGCCTCGCAGCCAGACCCCTCTCCTCCGTCGAGCACAGCGGCGTGACCTTCGCCGAAAAAGCCGGCGTAACCGGTTCCGACGCGGCGGCAGCGCAAGCACTGCGGGCGTTGTCGTGGACAGAGTTGACCGCCAACCCCGCGGGTATCGGCTCGCCTGATCAGATATTGCCCATGGCGGATGGCAAGATGATCACCGGCAGCGCCGCGGAAGGGTTTGCCAATGGCAAGGAATCGCAGGTGCCCTATCTGCTGGGAGGCAATAGCGATGAAGCCAGTCTCACACGGCGCGGCTTGAATGCCTCCGAACGCCTCGCCCTCATTCAGCAACGGCGCGCGGCGTTTATCGCCGCATACGACCCTGACAGCACCGGCGACGCCGATCGCGTCATCGCCCGCTTGGTGACCGACACCTCCATCAGCGAACCCGACCGTGATCTGGCGCGCCTGCATGCGCAACACGGCAACGCGACCTATGTTTACCATTTCTCATACACGCCCGCAGCGCAGCGCGCGACCCTGTTTGGCTTGGCGCACGGCGGTGAAATTGCCTACGTGTTCAACACGCCGCGCGCAACACCTTTCGATGACGAGGGCAAGGCTGTCGCCACGGCGGCCAACAAATACTGGGCGCAGTTCGCCAAAACCGCCGATCCGGACTCCGCCGGCGGCCCCAAGTGGCCCAAGTTCGACGCGGCCGACGAGTACGTGATGGAATTCCCGGCAACCGGGGTACCGTTGGCGGCGAAGCACTTCCACAAGAATCGCCTCGACTGGGTCGAAGCCGGTCTGACAAAATAAGGCTCCCTCGCGCGCGGGTAGCTCTCATCCTATGAACGACGAAAAGCAATATCGCACTTTCCGTGAGTTCTATCCGTTCTATCTCAGCGAGCATGCGAACGCCACGTCACGTCGGCTGCACTTCACCGGAACGAGCATCGCCCTCGCGTTGCTCGTTGCTGCGGCCGTCACGCAGAGATGGTGGCTAGCCGGCGCGGCGCTGATCCAAGGCTACGCGTTTGCCTGGGTCGGACACTTTTTCTTCGAACACAACAAGCCGGCGACATTCAGGTATCCCGGCTTCAGCCTGATGGGCGACTGGCGCCTGTGGTGGGATATTTTGACGCGCAGGCAAAAGTTCTGAACCTTCTCATTCGCGGTGGGATCAGACGAGGTCTGACACGAGGAGTCATCCATGCGATCAATTCCCAGATTCATTGTAGTGATGGTCACGTTGTGCTGCTGTGTCGGATGCGACCAAGTATCGAAGTCCGCCGCGCGCGCCTTGCTGGCATCCGGCGTCACAGAATCGCTGTTCGCCGATTCGCTGCGCCTGCAGCTCGTGCAAAACCGCGGCGCCTTCTTGAGTCTCGGCGATTCGCTGCCTGAACAGTTGCGCTTTACCTTTTTTATCGCGGCGGCCGCCGTGCTGTTGATCGGTTTGGTATGCGTGTCGCTCTTTGCCCGGCGCCTCCGCCCCGCGCGATTTGTCCCCCTGGCGCTGATTGCAGGCGGGGGAATCAGCAATTTGATCGACCGATTGAAATTCGACGGCCGTGTCACTGACTTCTTGAATGTCGGCGTCGGTTCATTTCGCACCGGTATTTTCAATGTGGCCGATATGGCCATAATGGCCGGCGCACTGCTTCTGATCTTAATGCGATTCGCGCCACCGCCGGCGGCGCCGCCCGCGACGACCAAGGGTTAAGCCATGACCGCTCTCAGAAATGTCCGCATGCTGACGCGCTACACAGCGTGGGCCAATTCACTGCTGTATGCAACGCTTGGCGAGCAGCCGGAAGTGGAGCTGACAAAGCCGCGGCAAATTCTTTTTGGAAACCTGATCCGCACCTTGAATCATGTTTATACCATCGACCTCGTGTGGCAAGCCCACCTCGAGGGCAGGGCCCATGGCTTCACGACGCGCACGCCGGACGTTCACATCTCGTTTGCCGATTTGCGTGTCGCACAGGCCACCCTCGACAGTTGGTACGTTCGCTATGCGGAGGAAATGTCTGACCGCGCGGGCGAAGAAATCGTCGATTTCACCTTTATAGGCGGCGGCGAGGGCTCGATGACCCGCGGCGACATCCTTCTGCACGTGGTCAATCACACCACTTATCATCGCGGCCATATCGCCGCCCTGATCTATCAAATTCCGGCGCAGCCGCCCGTCACCGATTTGCCGGTGTTTCTGCGCAATGCCGCTCTCCACACCGAGCGCGGACCGCGCGGCCCCATCTAATTCGCGATGGGGCATTTCAACTACTCCCGGCACTTCGGCGTGCTCGCGGCGGCCACCGTGATCCTGTTCTTGTTGGGACACTGGAGTCTGCTCAATGATTCGCTGGTCGTCACCTTCGCCCTCAATGGCGCTCTGCATGCCGCCGCTCTGGTGCTTGCGCTGCGCGCGCCGCAGAGTCTCGCGCGCAAATCCACTTTCGTGGCCATCGCCGCCGCTTTGAGCGTCCTGACCTTGTATGTCGGCATTATCGGTCTGGTGTTGTTTGCGGTTTTGCCGGGAAATGAACGGCTCTATGTCGTGCTGGGTGTTTGTTCCCTGTCCGGTGCGATAACCTATGCATCTCTCATTCGGCTGTTCTGGTTGCGAAACTTCTCCTCACGGCTCATCCTCGCCATGTCGATTGTATGCGTGCTTGCGACGTCGCTGGCATACCTCGCCAGGACTTATGTCGACTCTCTGGGAGCCTGGTGGCTCGCCGCGGCGTGGTGGTTCGCCTTTTCGGGTGGGCTCTGGGTCATCGACACGCGTGGCGGGCTCGAGATCGACCTAAAACGCCGCCCTCGGGGCACAACTCCATGACGCGACGCTTGATCAGTTCAGGATCCAAATTCGAGCAGGACGTCGGCTACTCGCGCGCAGTGGTCGATGGAGAATGGGTATTCGTATCCGGCACCACCGGTTTCGATTACGCGACCATGACCATCTCCGACAACCTGGTG
Source organism: Steroidobacteraceae bacterium (assembly GCA_035318305.1). Classification (GTDB taxonomy): domain Bacteria; phylum Pseudomonadota; class Gammaproteobacteria; order Steroidobacterales; family Steroidobacteraceae; genus Bog-1198. The sequence continues at coordinate 5,292 of DATHFB010000301.1, forward strand.
GATCAGACCGAGCAAACCTTGAAAAATATTCAGTCCGCGCTTCGCGAAGCAGGCGCGGATTTCGCAGATGTCGTGCGCGTCAACTACATTGTGCCCAAGGGTGAGCGCTTTCCGGACTGCTGGCCCGTATTGCGCAAATATTTTGGCGGCGTGCGACCGGCGATGACCATGATTTGCGCGGGCCTGCTCGATCCGCGCATGCAAATCGAGATCGAGGTGACCGCGCGCGTGCGCGCCAAGTAGGCGGGACACTCATGCATTCCTCAAGTGATTCAGCACAGAGCTACGACGGCGGTTGTACCTGCCGCTACGTTCGCTATCGCATGACGAGCAGGCCGCTATTCGTTCACTGCTGTCATTGCCGCTGGTGTCAACGGGAGACCGGCACCGCCTTTGCGTTGAATGCGATGATAGAAGCCGATCGCGCGCAATTGCTCGAGGGCGAGGTCCAGGTCATCAATACCCCCTCGAACAGCGGCAAGGGGCAGCGCATTTCTCGATGCCCCAAGTGCTGGGTCGCGGTGTGGAGCAACTACGCGGGCGCCGGCGATGTCGTGCGATTTGTTCGCATCGGCACGCTGGACGAGCCGGACGCCCTGCCGCCGGACGTGCACATTTTCACCGCGTCCAAGCAGCCGTGGGTGCAACTACCCGCCGGCACGCCCGCATTCGCCGAATACTACAAAAC
>DATHFB010000302.1:0-4574 GCA_035318305.1 Steroidobacteraceae bacterium
TTTGTAACTCATTGTAATAGATAATTATTTGTATGACTTTTAATTGAGTAAATTAAACCAATCTTAAAGTGATTTCTAGTTTGATTTAGACTGAGCGATGCGCGTGTGCAGGGGCTCCTAAAGTTGTCCGAGATTGAAAATGTCCGAGATTGAAATTGTCGAGGTTGGCCCGCGAGACGGTTTGCAAAATGAATCGGTGCTGTTCAGCACGCAGCAGAAGCTGGCGTTTATCGAGCGCGCGATCCAGGCCGGCGTGCGCCGCATCGAAGTCGCCAGTTTTGTAAACCCCAAGCTGGTGCCGCAAATGGCCGATGCCGAAGCAGTATCTGCAGGATTGGTTCCGCGCGACGATGTGATCTATATCGGTTTGGTGCTCAACAAGCGCGGCGCGTTGCGCGCCATTGAGGCGGGTCTTGATGAGCTGGGTGCCGTGTGTGCGGCTTCTGACGGATTTGCGACCCGCAATCAGGGTCAAACCTCGGACGAATCCTTGGCGATGTGCTGTGAGGTGGTACGCTTGGCGCGACAGGAGGGGCGGCGCGGCCAGATCACGATTTCCACGGCGTTCGGCTGTCCGTTTGACGGCGAGGTCGATCCGCAACGCGTGGTCGATATGGCCAAGACGGCAGCCGCCGCAGGGCCGGTCGAAGTCGCCATCGCCGATACCATCGGTGTTGCCGGGCCGCGCGATGTTGCCGAACTGGTTGCGAGGGTGAAGGCAGCGATCGCGCCGCTGCCGGTGCGCGTGCACTTTCACAATACGCGAAACACGGGTCTCGCCAATGTCTGGGCCGCGGTCAATGCCGGCGCCGCCACGGTGGATGCGTCGTTGGGCGGCTTGGGCGGCTGTCCTTTCGCTCCTCGAGCCACCGGCAATGTGCCCACCGAAGACGTGATCTACATGTTGGAGCGCTCGGGATACCACACCGGGCTCGATATCGACCGGGTGATCGAGACGGCCGCCTGGCTGGCGGGGGAGATGGGCCGCGAATTACCCGGCATGCTGAGCAAAGCCGGCAATTTTCCGGGCGCCGCGCTGCGGCGTTGACCTCACTGCTGGGTATTCAAGCAGCGCTTGAAACGATCATCGACCCGGTGAGCGTACCAATCGGTGGTGAGACGTCGTTTGATCTTCGGTCCAACGAGTTTAATACGCGGTACCAGGGCCGGCGGCAGCTGCATTCCGGTCTTCTGATTGGCCAGCGCGAACACGCGCTGATACAGCGTCGTGGTTTCAAGCTCCTTGGTTTTTCCTTCAGCCAGGGCGGCATGGATGGCGCCGTCACTCATCTTGAGCCGCGCCGCCAGCGCGCGCACCGCAAGTTCGGTATCCCCCGGATTGTTCGCGTCGCTGCCATGCGGCAATAACGCGCCATCAGCGACCAGTGGGATGCCGGAGGCAACGCTGACCGCACTTTGAAAGGCGGCATTGCGGCTGGCGTATTGCCCCGCATTGAAATCCGCGAAACGGTACAGGTACTGATCGTATGGCGCGCGGTAGTCCAGAAGATGCGCGACGGCAAAATACACGCCGCCGCGGCGGGTAAACAATTCATCCTCGATGCTGACCTTCACCGGATAGGGATAGGGTGCCGCGGCTGAAAACTGCTCGGCATAGGCAACATTGACCTGCATGGGTCCGCGCGTGCGTATCGGATTCCGATCAGAGAACAGCGTGCGGCCCAGCGGCACCGCCGCGAGCAAGTCCTCGTAGGCATCGCTCAAGTCCTTTTCGGTTTTTGCCGCGTCAATCCGCTCGCCGTAGCTGCGGCCGTCGGATGATTTCAACTGCAGCACGCCATCTAGGATCAGCATCGGCACATGCGCGCGCGCTGCGCGGCTGTTGATTTCTTTCCGAGCGATCACGCCCAGACCGGGCACCGCCGGGTCGACCCGAAATCCCGATTCCTGCTCGATCACGGCAACCACGGCGCAAATGTTTTCGTGGTTCGGCGTCACGGTGAGCACCGTGAAAGCGCCATACAAATCGACGGCCCAGCCGGCTCGATCCCGGACATTCTTCGGCAGCGACGCTTCGATCAGGGCGCGCGCGTCAGTGGGGTTCAAGGCAGGCGCCTCGGTGGGCTGCCTACCTGCACAACTGGCCAACAACAGTACGCTTCCCAACCCGATCAGGACTTTGATTCGATGCATTGCAGTCATAAGGTATATCAGGCGACCGCGTATGGTACTGGTTCGATCGCAGGCGTAGTGTTTGAGTATTGAATTCAAGGAGACGCGCCATGAGCATCAACGAAACAAAACTGAACGAATTCCTCGGCAAAGCGGTGGGCGATTTGGGTGCCGCACTGAGTGCGACGCTGGTGCTGGTCGGCGACCGACTGGGCCTTTACAAGGAACTGGCGAAAGGCGCGGTCACTTCCGCCGAACTCGCGCAGCGCACAGGCACCAACGAACGCTATGTGCGCGAGTGGCTGGGCAATCAAGGCGCCAGCGGGTACATCCAGTACGACGCGGCGAACGGCAAATGGTCCATGACGCCCGAGCAAGTGCTGTGTCTGGCCGATCCGAACGGACCGGTGGACGTGCCGGGCGCGTACAACATCGTCGAGGCGACATTTCACGCGCTCGGGCGGACGCTCGAGAATTTCAAAAGCGGCAAAGGCATGGAGTGGGGCGAGCACCATCCCTGTCTGTTCAGCGGCACGGAGCGATTTTTTCGCGCCGGCTACAACGCGAACCTGATCACGGCATGGTTGCCGGCGCTCGAGGGGGTCGTGGATAAGCTCAACCGCGGCGCGCGCGTCGCGGACGTCGGTTGCGGCCATGGCGCCAGCACGGTATTGATGGCCAAGACTTATCCCAAATCAACGTTTGTGGGCTACGACTACCACGGCGAGTCGATCCGGGTCGCTCGTGAGCGCGCGGCCGCGGCGGGAGTTGCCAATGCACAATTTGAAGTGAGCGATGCCGTCAGCTACTCCGGCAAGGAGTTCGACGTGATTGCCTTCTTCGACTGCCTGCATGATATGGGCGACCCGGTGGGGGTTGCGCGTCATGCGCGTCAGGCACTCAAAGCCGACGGTACGGCGATGATCGTTGAGCCCTTTGCAAACGACAAGCTGCAGGACAATCTAAACCCTGTCGGGCGCGTCATGTATGGCGCCTCCTCGCAAATATGCGTGCCGGTATCGCTCGCGCGCAAAGGTCCGGCGCTGGGTGCTCAAGCCGGCGAAGCGCGATTGCGGGAAGTCGTGGTCACCGGCGGCGGATTTGGGAAATTTCGGCGCGCGACCGAGACTCCGTTCAATTTGGTGCTGGAGGCGCGGCCTTAGCTTCTATCGGGGCTGCATTCTGACGGCGCCGTCGAGACGGATGGTCTCGCCGTTCAGCATCACGTTCTCCAGAATTTGCACGATCAGCGCTGCGAATTCATCGGGCTCGCCGAGACGCGGCGGAAAGGGCGTCTGTTTGCCGAGTGAGTCCTGCGCTTCCTGCGGAAGGCCCTTCATCATCGGTGTGGCAAACAACCCCGGCGCCACGGTCATGACGCGTATGCCGCTGGATGCCAGCTCGCGCGCCATGGGCAAGGTCATGGCAACGATGCCGCCCTTGGAGGCCGAGTAGGCAATCTGTCCGATTTGTCCATCGTATGCGGCAACCGATGCCGTCATGACAATGACTCCGCGCTCGCCTTGGGCATTGGGCGAATTGAGTTGCATGGCCACGGCGGCCGATTTGGCGACCAGCACGGTACCGAGCAGGTTGATTTCGATCATCTTGCGGAAAGAACTTCCCGCCATGGGGCCCTGCCGGCCGACGAGGCGGCCTGGGGTCGCGATTCCTGCGCAATTGATGGCTGCGTTGATGCTGCCCATGAATGCTTGGCTACGCTTCACGGCAGCGTCCACCGCCGCCTCATCACTGACATCGGCGGCGATGAAGGTTGCACGCTCGCCCAATGCCGCGGCAGCGGCATTTCCCGCAGCCGCACTCAGATCCAAAATAGCGACCTTGCCGCCGCCCTGCACGATTCGATTTGCGACTGCGAGGCCAAGGCCTGAGGCTCCGCCGGTGACGATGGCATTCGCTTCCTTCAATTGCATGCAATAACTCCTTCCAAATCGGCCAGCGGATGCCTCGCACCCGCCCAGGGATCGGCAAACATCGCCTCGACGGATGCGTCGTTGACCTCTTCAATGTGCTGCGGACGCCACACGGGCGCGTTGTCCTTGTCGATGATCATCGCCCGAACACCCTCGATGAAGTCGCCTTGAATGAAGCAGTGGCGCACCAGCCCAAGCTCCATTCGCAAGCACTCGGCCAGGCTCATCGATTTTCCACGCTTCAGCAGTTCCAATGTGACGGCCAACATGGTGGGGGAGCGGGTGTTGATCAGATCGATGGTCTGCCTGGCCCACTCCAAGAACTGCGGCCGGCTCTCCGCTTCGAGCGAACTGAGCAGGGCGGGCACGCTCGCCGCAGCGAAATGCTGATCGATGGCGGGACGCAGCGCCGCGAGCGGCGCCGGCGGCAGATCAACGCCGGCCAATCTTTGAATGACGCCGTTGATTGCGGCGCGCCAGTCCTCGCTCCGATGAGCAGCGCTGAAG
>DATHFB010000303.1:0-3523 GCA_035318305.1 Steroidobacteraceae bacterium
GAATCGGTGGGCATCGTTGTCGTCGAGCATATCCTTCGGACTCAACCCCAGCGCGCGCGCACGCGCGAGCGAGTCGGGGCTCATGTAAGCGCCCGCGATCTCTTCCTGGCCGTCGACGCCGTCGGTGTCGCCGGCCAGCGCATGGATGCGGCCATTCCCCTCGAGCGCTATCGCGAGAGACAGCAAGAACTCGACATTGCGTCCCCCCCGGCCGCTGCCGCGCACCGTGACCGTGGTTTCGCCGCCGGAAAGCAAAACGCATGGTGCGCTCACGGGTTGATTGCGCGCGGCGACCTGCAGCGCCATACCCGCAAAAACCTTGCCGACGTCGCGCGCCTCGCCCTCGATGGCATCGCCCATTATGTGCGCCGGCATTCCGGCAGCGCGCGCCACAGCCGCGGCAGCTTCCAGTGCCATCTGCGGCGTGGCAATCGTGCGCACCGCGGCGCTGCCAAGCCGCGGATCGCCCGGCTTGACGGATTCGCCGCGGCCGCTCTGCAGGAGCTCCAGCACCTCGCGCGGCGGCTTGATGCCGTAGCGGTGCACGATACCCAGTGCATCGGCGCAGGTCGTGGGATCAGCCACCGTAGGCCCGGACGCGATGTCCACCGGCCGATCGCCCGGCACATCGGAGATCAGCAGCGTCAGCACTTGCGCTGGAAAACAGGCGGCGCCCAGCCGTCCGCCCTTGATGGCGGATAAGTGCCGCCGAACGCAATTCATTTCAGAAATCGTGGCGCCGGATGCCAGCAGCGCGCGGCTCACGTGCTGCTTCATGTCCAGGGTCAATCCGGCGGCAGGCAGCGGCATCAGCGCCGATCCGCCGCCCGAGATCAGGCACAGCACCAAGTCGTCTTGGTGCAGGTTGCCGACGAGCTCGAGGATTCGCTGCGCGGCGCGCATCCCCGCCGCGTCCGGAACCGGATGCGCGGCTTCGATGATTTCAATCTGTTTGCAAGGCACGGCGTAGCCGTAACGCGTCACCACCAGCCCCGACAATGGCCCCTGCCAATGGTCCTCCACCACCCTGGCCATCGCGGCGGAAGCCTTTCCGGCCCCCACGACAATCAGCCTGCCGCGCGGGGACTCTGGAAGATGCGGCGGGATACAGACCGCGGGCTGCGCGGATGCGATGGCCGCATCAAACATCTGCCGCAAGAACTCCTTAGCGGATGGCGCGCGCAAGCGTCACGCTACAACACCGACTTGAGCAACGATGCCATTTCAGCCGGATTGCGCGTTACCTTGATGCCGCACTCCTCCATGACGGCGAGCTTCTCGTTGGCCGTGCCTTTTCCGCCCGAAATAATGGCGCCGGCGTGACCCATGCGCTTCCCCGGCGGCGCCGTGACGCCGGCGATGAAACCCACCACGGGCTTCTTCATGTAAGCCTTGATCCAGCGCGCGCAGGTCTCCTCATCGTCGCCGCCGATCTCGCCCACCATGATCACCGCATCGGTTTCCGGATCGTCATTGAACAGCCTCATGACGTCCACATGCTTCAAGCCGTTGACCGGATCGCCGCCGATTCCAACGCAGGTTGACTGACCCAAGCCTAAATCCATCAATTGCCCCACCGCCTCGTAGGTCAGCGTACCGGACCTCGAGACCACACCGATGCGGCCCTTTTTGTGGATGTGGCCCGGCATGATGCCGATCTTGATTTCATCCGGCGTAATTACGCCGGGACAATTGGGCCCGACGAGCAGGGTCTTCTTGCCCCGCATGCGATTGCGCGTGGCGATCATATCGCGCACCGGCACGCCTTCCGTGATGCAGATGACCAAGTCGAGGTCCGCATCGACTGCCTCATCGATGGCGGCCGCGGCGAAAGGCGGCGGCACATAAATCACCGATACGGTCGCCCCGGTTTGCTCCTTCGCGTCGCGGACGGTTCCATAAATCGGGATGCCTTCGAAATTCTCTCCTGCCTTGCTCGGATTTACGCCGGCGACGAAACAGGCCTTGCCGTTGGCGTAGTCGCGGCAAAGGCGCGTATGAAATGCGCCGGTCTTGCCGGTGATGCCCTGGGTCATCACGCGGGTATTCTTATCGATCAAAATGCTCATGACGGCCGGCCCTTGCCGCTCACCGCGGCGACGATTTTCTGGGCGGCATCCGCCATGTTGTCCGCGGAAATGATGGGCAGACCGGAATCCTTGAGCGCTTTTCTGCCCAGTTCCTCGTTGGTGCCCTTCATGCGCACCACCAAAGGAACGCTGAGCTTCACTTCTTTGGCCGCCGCGATCACTCCTTCGGCAATCGTGTCGCAGCGCATGATTCCACCAAAGATGTTCACCAAAATTCCTTTCACCGCCGGGTTCTTCAGCATCAGCTTGAACGCTTCGGTCACTTTTTGCGTCGTAGCGCCCCCGCCGACATCCAGAAAGTTTGCCGGCTCGGCGCCGAATAACTTGATGGTATCCATCGTCGCCATCGCCAGGCCGGCGCCGTTGACCAGACATCCGATGTTGCCGCCCAAGGAGATATACGACAGATCGAACTTGGAGGCTTCGACCTCGGCCGGGTCTTCCTCATCGAGATCGCGCATGGCGACGATTTCCGGATGCCGGAACAACGCATTCGAATCGAAATTCAATTTCGCATCCAGGGCCAGCACATCGCCGCCGCCGGTAATGATCAAGGGATTGATTTCGGCAAGCGATGCATCGCATTCCACAAAGGCGCGATACAGTCCGTGCATGAATTTGCGCGCCTGCGCCACCGACGCCTCGGGCACGCCAATCTTGCGCGCAACATCGTCGGCCTGAGCGTCCGTCAAGCCGGTCTCGGGATCGATGGCGACCTTGTGTATTTTCTCCGGATGGCGTGCGGCGACCTCTTCAATCTCCATGCCGCCTTCCGAACTCGCCATCAGGGTCACCCGCTGCGTGGCTCGGTCGACCACCATGCCGACGTAGAGCTCCTTGCGTATGTCGGCGCCCTCTTCGACCAGCAATCGCTTGACCAGCCTTCCCTCGGGGCCTGTTTGATGCGTGATCAGCGTCATGCCCAGAATTTTGGAAGCAAAGTCATGCACTTCTTGCGGCGATTTCGCCACTTTGACCCCGCCGCCTTTGCCGCGGCCGCCGGCATGAATCTGCGCTTTCACCACCCAGACCTTTCCGCCGAGCGCTCGTGCCGCGGAATCCGCTTCAGCCACCGAAAAGCAAGGCACGCCGCGCGGCGTTGCGACACCGAACTTGCGCAGAATCTCCTTGCCCTGATACTCGTGAACATTCATATCTGATTTGAACTCCGCAATTTAAAATCTTCCCTCATCGAGGGTCTTCGCCAACAGCTTGGTCAGCGCATACACGGTATCGATATGGGGAGTCGGCGTGTTGGTCCGCCGGGCCAATTCCACCACTGAACCGAGCAGCGCGTCGATTTCCAGCGTGCGTGCGGCCTCGACATCCTGCAGCATCGACGTTTTATGGTGACCCACCTTCTCCGCTCCTGCGATGCGTTTTTCCAGCGAGACTCGGAATTTGACCCCCAATCGACCGGCCACGCTTTGCGC
>DATHFB010000304.1:0-2450 GCA_035318305.1 Steroidobacteraceae bacterium
GGAGCGTGGGAAGACGTCGGCACGCCCGAGCGGCTTGCCGCGCTGAATAGCCAGTCGGCTTGAGGACCAGAGGGTCACACGACGGGTCCTAGTCGAAGCGCTACCTGAAATCCTACCAATAGGTAGGTTGGGAGCTACGGCCATCTCAAATTTAGGCGCCTAGAGTACAATTGGCGCCATGTCCGAGTTCAAAGGCATCCCCATAGCGCCTGATCCGCGGCCGGCGCGCAGCGGCGAGAAGTACACGACGGCGCATGGCTTTACGGCCATCAAAGACGGCGTCAAACACGCGCAAGGTCCCGCGCAAGCTCCCGGCGCGGCCCAGCGCAAGCCCGCGTGGCTGCGCGCGCCCTTGGCCACGGGCGCGGCCTTTGGCGCCGTCAAACAAATAGTCCGCGAGCATCGCCTGAGCACGGTGTGCGAAGAGGCGAAGTGTCCGAACATCGGTGAATGTTGGAACGCGGGAACTGCCACCATCATGCTGATGGGCGCCGTGTGCACGCGTGCGTGCCGCTTCTGCGCGGTGGATACGGGCAACCCGCGCGGCTGGCTGGATGCGGAAGAACCCGACAACGTGGCCAAGTCGGTCGAGCTGATGCGGCTCAAGTATGTGGTGCTCACCTCGGTAAACCGCGATGATTTGAGCGACGGCGGCGCCGCGCACTACGCCGCCGCCATCCGCGCCATCAAGCGCCGCAATCCGGGTACCGCGGTCGAAGCGCTGACGCCGGATTTTCAGGGCGTCATGCGCGATGTGCATACCGTGCTCGATTCCGGATTGGATGTGTTTGCGCAGAATGTCGAGACCGTAAGGCGCTTGACGCATCCGGTGCGCGACCCGCGGGCGGGGTACGACCAGACCATCGGCGTGCTGAAGGGGGCCAAGGCCTATCAACCGCATGTGCTGACCAAGACCAGCTTGATGCTTGGATTGGGCGAGACGGATGCGGAAATTCGCGAGACCTTGATGGACCTGCGCGCGGCAGAGGTCGACGTGTTGACCCTGGGGCAATACCTGCGCCCCACGCCGAATCATTTGAATGTGGAGAGATTCGTCACCCCGCAGGAATTCGACCGGTACCGGGACTGGGCGCTGGAATTGGGCTTTCTGGAATGCGTGTCGGGTCCGTTGGTGCGATCGAGTTATCGTGCGGAACAAGCGCTGGCGCGCAACAATGCGGGACTGGATAACGCGAAGCTTGCCGCCAAAGCGGTCGGGGGCTAGCCCTGAGCACATCGCCTAGCCATGAACCCCTGATTCGCCACCTCGGGTCGGCGCCGTACGAGCCGATCTGGCGGGCGATGCAAAAATTTACCGACGAGCGGCAGGATGCCACTGCCGACGAAATATGGTTCGTCGAACATCCACCCGTGTTTACCCTAGGGTTGAACGCCAGCCGCGAACACTTGCTGGCGCCCGGCGACATTCCGGTGGTGCAAATCGATCGCGGCGGTCAGGTGACGTATCACGGCCCCGGTCAATTGATGATCTATCCGCTGCTGAATTTGCGGCGCCTGAAGTTGGGCGTTCGCGATTTGGTGGTCGCGCTCGAAAATGCCGTGATTTCCTACGCGGCTGAGCTGGGATTGACCGCTTCAGGATCGCGCCAGGCGCCCGGGGTCTATATCGACGGCGCGAAACTCGCCAGCATCGGCCTGCGTATTCGCCGCGGTGCGTGCTATCACGGCATGGCTCTCAACGTGTCGCTGGACCCGCAGCCCTTCGAACGCATCAATGTGTGCGGCTACCGGGATTTGCGCGTGACGCGCCTCGCCGATCATGGCATCGATGCCGGCCTGGAAACGGTGGCGCAGGGCCTCACGCCGCACCTGCTGCGGCACCTGGGATATCAGCCGAATGCCGCCGCGCCGAATGCCGTCGTGCGCGGCTACAGTGCCATCAATACGGATTTGCAGGCCGTCAACTCGCGATAAATATCATCGAGTTGCTTGCGGCTGGTCGCGTGCACCATATAGGTGAGCGCCAGAAAATTTCCATCCGCGCTGGTGCGGGTTTTCACGCTGGAATCGACGACGGGTCCGGCGTGACGCTCGATGATGGCTTGGGTGAGGACGCGCAGATCGCTGCCCTGGCGGCCCATCACCTTGATGGGAAATTCGCTGGGAAATTCCTGCGCTGTGCCGCCTGTGCTGCCGCTCATAGGGCGGGCTTACCGTTCAGTTCACGGATGTAGTTGGCAAACGCGAGGCTCATCCGCTTGAACAGCGGACCCGGCATGCCGCTGCCCACCGCGGCGCCATCGAGTTTCGTCACCGGCAACACGCCGCGGGTCGAGAACGCCAGCCATATTTCATCCGCAGTGCGCAGCGCCGATTCCGAAACCGGCGCGCTGGTGTTGCGGATGGACAAAAGATCGGCCAGTTCCGTCACCACATCGCGCGTGGTGCCGGGAAGAATGTGATGGCTGTTCGGCGGCGTGTGAATGACG
>DATHFB010000305.1:0-5841 GCA_035318305.1 Steroidobacteraceae bacterium
CACCAGCGCCGATGTGATCGCCGGCGACTTGCTGGTCACGTCGGGACTCGGCGGCGGATTCCCGGCCGGCTACCCTGTCGGCACCATCGCGGAAGTCAAGCGCGATCCGGCGCAGTCCCTCGCGGACGTCGACGTCAAGCCCGCTGCCGCACTCGATCGCTCGAAGGAACTGCTGTTCGTGTGGCTCAAGCCCCAGGCCGCGGAATTGTTGCCGCCGCCGAAACCCGCGGCGGTGCCGAAGAAATGATGCGCGAAACGCGAATCCGCCGAGTCCCGATGGCGCTATCGGCCGTTGGAGCCCTTGCCCTCGCCGTCGTGCCGCTGCCCGAGGTGTTGGACGCCTTTCGTCCCGACTTTTTGGTGCTGGTGGTTTTCTATTGGTGCATCGAATCGCCGCGCGCGGGCGGCCTGTCGCTGGCTTTTTTCTCCGGATTGGCGCTCGATGTGATTCACGGGGTCGTGCTCGGCCAGCACGCGCTCGCCCTTACGCTCATGGGTGCCTGGGCCACGCATCTGCGATTGCGCATTCGGGTGTTCTCGGTTCTCTCGCAATGCCTGACCGTTTTCGTGCTGCTGACGGGCTATCAATTCGTTCTGTTCTGGGTCGATGGCGCCACCGGCAACCCGGTGACCACCTTTGGCCGCTGGCTCGCGCCCTTCATCGGCGCGCTGCTGTGGCCGGTACTCACCGGCGTGATGGGCAAGATACATGAGCGTTGAGTCGTGATCTTCGACGAATTCTCGCCCTCGCGAACCCGGCGCACCCTCACCGCGGGCGGCCGGACGCTGCGCGCATTGGGGTTGGACGGCCCGCTCACCGGCGTGCTCGCCATCATCGTAGTTATCGGCATTTTGGTGGTGTACAGCGCTTCCGGGCAAAACTGGAGAATGGTGCAGCACCACTTGGTGAATATCGGCATCGCGATGGCGGCCATGCTCGCCCTCGCCAAGTTCGCCACACCGCAATACCTGCGCATGTTTGCGCCGATCGCCTACGTGCTCGGCGTGCTGCTGCTCATCGTCGTGGATGTCACCGGCCATATCGGCAAAGGTGCGCAGCGCTGGCTCGATGTCGGGTTCATGCGCTTCCAACCCTCCGAGATCATGAAGCTTGCCGTGCCCATGGCCTGCGCCTGGTACATGCACGAACGCCCCCTGCCGCCGACCTTTTTGGATTTGATCGTCATGGGTGTCTTGATCGCGATTCCGACCGCCATGATCGTGACGCAGCCCGACCTGGGCACCGCGTTGCTGATTGCCGCGTCCGGCCTCATCGTCATGCTGTTGGCGGGATTGCAGATTCGGCTGATCTTGATCTCGATCCCGCTCATCGGCGGTGCGGCGTGGGGCGCATGGCACTTCATCCATGATTATCAGCGCCAGCGCATCCTCACCTTCTTGAATCCGGAAACCGATCGGCTGGGCGCCGGCTACCACATCATCCAATCGCAAATCGCCATCGGCTCCGGTGGGGTCTTCGGCAAGGGCTACATGAACGGCAGTCAGGCGCAGCTGGAATTCTTGCCCGAGCGCTCCACCGACTTTATTTTCGCGGTCATCGGCGAGGAATTCGGGCTGCTCGGACAGCTCTTGATCCTATCGCTGTATGCGGTCGTGATCGGCCGCGGGCTGTACTTGGCGATGCAGGCGCAGGGCACCTTTGCGCGTCTGACCGGCGGCGCCATCGCGCTCAGCTTTTTTGTGTATGTATTCGTCAACTCAGGCATGGTCAGCGGCATCCTGCCGGTGGTCGGCGTGCCGCTGCCCATGATCAGCTATGGCGGCACTTCCATGGTCACTTTGTTGGCCGGTTTCGGCATCCTCATGTCGCTGCATTCGCACCGCAAACTGATTGGATCCTAGGAACTCGCGTGCGCCGCCCCTTTCACCTCAAGCTCCTGCTCGGCGTCGCCGCGCTGCTGGCGCTTTGCATCGAGCCCGCTGCCGCCATCGACACCAAGCGCAGCGATGTCAAAGAGTTCATCGCCCACATGGCCGGTACCTATTCCTTCAAGAAGCGTGCGCTGCGCAAGCTGCTGAAGGGTGCGGAGTTTCAACCGGCCATTGTCGAGGCCATGGGCAAGCCCGCCGAGAAGGCCAAGCTCTGGTACGAATATCGCCCCATCTTTGTGACGGAACGGCGCATTCAAGAGGGCGTTGAGTTTTGGACCGCTCACCGTCGGGCGCTCGATCAAGCCAGCGTGCACAGCGGTGTGGCTCCCGAGTACCTTGCAGCCATTCTCGGCGTGGAAACATTTTATGGGCGCAGGACCGGCTCGTATCGGGTGCTCGATGCGCTGGTCACGCTGTCGTTCGACTATCCCGCCCGCGAGAAATTCTTTCGCGACGAGCTGGAACAGTTTCTGCTGCTCACCCGCGACGGACGCCTCAATCCGAAGACCATCAAAGGATCCTACGCCGGCGCGATGGGAGTGCCGCAGTTCATGCCCTCGAACTACCGGCGCTATGCGGTGGATGCGGATGCGGACGGCCGCATCGACCTGTGGAGCGATTGGCCGGATGTCTGCGCGAGCGTCGGCAATTACTTGAAGGAACACGGCTGGATTGCCGGCGAACCGGTGTTGGCCGAAGCCACCGTGCCGCCCGAAAAGGCCGGTGATTTGGATGGCCGCAAGTTGGCGCTGTCGGAGACCGTAGCCTCGCTCAACGCGAAAGGCGTCAGCTTCGACAGCGCGCTGCCTGCGGACGCGCCCGTGATCTTGATTGCCGTCGACGAGCCGGATGGCGTGCATTGGCGCGTCGGCTACAACAACTTCTTCGTGATCACTCGGTACAACCACAGCGCGCTGTACGCCATGGCCGTCTACGAACTCGCCACCGCGGTCAAACAACGGATGCTCGAGAACGACGCCGCACAGTTCGCCACGTCCACCTCCGCCGCGGCGCCCACTTCGCCCCCGGCCTCCGCGACGCCGCCGTGAAGCCGGCGCGCGCGCTGGCCCTGCCGCTTTGCGCCGCAGTCGCGGCCGGGCTCGCCGCGTGTTTCAGCGCGCCGCCGCGCCCCGTGAGCCCCAGTCCCGTCGCGACGCCTGAGCCCGAAACGCCGCCGCCGGCGCAATCGGTGCCGGACGTGGTGCCGCGCATCGAGCCGCGTTCACGCAGCGGCAATCCGCCGTTCTACGATGTCCTGGGCAAGCGTTACTTCGTGCTGTCATCGAACGTCGGCTACGTGGAACGCGGTGTCGCGTCTTGGTATGGACCGGGCTTCCACAAGGTCCGAACATCCACCGGTGAAATCTACGATATGTACGGCATGACGGCTGCCCACAAGACTCTGCCCTTGCCCGCCTACGTGCGCGTCACCAATCTTCAAAACGGGCGCAGTGTGGTGGTTCGCGTCAACGATCGCGGCCCCTTCGTCGGCAATCGCATCATCGACCTCTCCTACACGGCTGCGTCGAAACTCGACATGCTGCGCAACGGCACCGCCATGGTGGAAGTACGCAGCCTCGATGCCGCGCCGGCGCCGGAAACGCCCATCACGGCAGCGGATTCGGCGCCTACCGCCGCGCCGCTCACGGCTTCACCGCTCGAAACGGCATCGCCTGCTGCCGCGGCCGCGCCCTCCCCGGTCGCGAACTCCCAGGCCGCGGACTCCACGGTCACGCAGGTGGCCGTACCAGCATCGCTGTTCATTCAGGCCGGCGCATTCAGCGATCCTAAGAACGCCGAACGGCTGGTGGAAAAATTGCGCGGCGGCGGCTACGGCAAGATCTTCGTGCGCGACAACGAAATCGCGGGCCGCAGGATGTATCGAGTCCGCATCGGTCCGGTGCCCAGCGTCGCTCAATTCGATCGCATCGTCGCTGCGCTCGGCCGCGTCGGCATCAATGATGCTCACCTGGCGCTCGATTGATCATCTATTGCCGCGCGGCGAACCGAAGTACACTAACCGGCTTTTATTAGGGTATGCGTCAACCATGTATCGTCACCTGATTGCGAGTCTCTCCTTCGCGACCCTCATCGGCGCGGCCTGCTGGGCAGCAGCGCCTCCGGCAGCCCCGGCCGCCGCTCCCGCGGCGCCGCCGGCCATGTCCATTCCGAGTGCGCCCCAAGTCGACGCGCGCGCTTACATTCTGATCGACTATCAGACCGACAAAATACTGGCCGCCAAAGATGCTACCGCCAGGATGGAGCCGGCCAGCCTCACGAAACTGATGACGGCCTACATCGTTTTCCAGGAACTGGCAGGCGGCAAGCTCAAGCTGGAGGACATGGTCACCGTCAGTGAGCATGCGTGGCGATCGGAAGGATCGCGCACCTTCATCGAGTTGGGCAAACCCGTGTCGGTTCAAGATCTCATCCTCGGGATGATCGTGCAGTCCGGCAACGATGCCACCATCGCGCTGGCCGAGCGCATCGCCGGCACCGAAGCTACGTTTGCGCAGCTCATGAATTCCACTGCCAAACGATTGAATATGGTCGGCACGCATTTCGACAACAGTTCGGGCCTGCCCTCGCCGCAGGACTACACCACTGCGCGCGACATGTCGCTGCTCGCGAGCGCGTTGATTCGCGATTATCCGCAGTACTATAAATATTATTCGATACACGAATTCGAGCATAACGGCATCAAGCAGCAAAATCGCAATGGCCTGCTCGAGAAGGATCCCAGCGTCGATGGCTTGAAAACCGGCCACACCGAGTCCGCCGGCTTCTGTCTCGTCACCTCGGCGCATCGCGAGGGCATGCGCCTGGTGTCGGTGGTACTCGGGTCCACGAGCATGAAGGCGCGCGAGAATGCCAGTGCCGCTCTGTTGAGCTACGGCTTCACCTTCTACGACACCAAACTGGCGGTCAAGGGCGGCATTGCGCTCGCCACGACGCAAGTCTGGAAAGCGGCGCAATCGACGGCGGAAGTCGGCATCAAGGATGATCTGTACGTGACGCTGGCGCGCGGCCATACCGACGTGAAGACCGCGGTGGACTTGCAGCCCAGGATCATCGCGCCGTTGGGCCTCGATGCAAGTGTCGGCACGTTGCACGTGTTCAGCGGCGCGACGCCCCTGGCCACTCTGCAGCTGCATCCCTTGAAGCCCGTGGGGGCCGGCGGCTGGTGGCGGCGGCTCATCGACACCATTCGGCTGTGGTTTGCGTGAGCGGCCCGCTGCCCGTCTGTTACCTGAACGGCAACTATCTGCCGCTCAAAGAGGCCACGGTCTCGCCCTTCGATCGCGCCTTTCTGTTCGGCGATGGAGTTTACGAAGTCGTGCCGATCTACGCCTCGCGCCTGTTCCGGCTGCGCCAGCATTTGGACCGGCTGAACCGCAGCCTTGCCGGAATCCGCATGCCGCCGCCGATGACGCATGGCGACTGGGCACATGTCTGCCAGGAATTGATTTCCCAAAATGCCGCCTATGACGGGTATCTGTACATCCAAGTGACTCGCGGCGCTGAATTCGGCCGCAATCATGCCTGGCCGGAAGGACTCAATCCGACCTTGTTCGCGTACTGCACCGAACTGGATCCGCTGCCCGATGCGGTCCTGGAGAACGGCGTGGCTGCCGTGACCACGAAGGAGATCCGCTGGGCGCGGCGCGACATCAAGGCCACCTCGTTGTTGGGAAATATTTTGCTGAAGAAACTGGCGGCGGACGCCGGCGCGTTCGAGACCATCATGCTGGAAAACGGCGAGCTCACCGAAGGCTCCTCGACCACGGTGCATGTCGTCAAGAATGGCGTCATTCACACGCCGCCGAACAGCCATCACATTCTTCCCGGCACCACGCGCGATGTGGTGACGGAACTGGCCGATCTTTTGTCCATCCGCAACACCAGCGCGCCGGTTTCGGAATCGGCGCTGCGCACTGCGGATGAAAT